>NZ_JAKZBW010000020.1:0-79327 GCF_022539275.1 Pseudoxanthomonas sp. LH2527
CCTGCCCGCCTTCGAGGACAACTACATCTGGGCGCTGGTCGACGACGAAGGCGACGCGCTGGTGATCGATCCCGGCGATGCGGCCCCGGTGCTGGCGGCCACCGGCAGCGGCCTGTGGCCGGCGGCGGTGCTGGTGACCCACCACCACCCCGATCATGCCGGCGGCGTCGCCGCCCTGCGCGCCCGCTGGCCGACGCTGCCCGTGTTCGCACCCGGGGACGAACGCATCCCCGACGCCACCGAGCGCGTGGGCGATGGCGATGTGGTGCGGGTGAAGCACTGGCAGCTGTCGGTGCTGGGCGTGCCCGGGCATACGCGCAGCCACATCGCCTTCCACGGCGGTGGCACCGACGGCCCACCGCACCTTTTCTGCGGCGACACCTTGTTCAGCCTCGGCTGCGGGCGCCTGTTCGAGGGCACACCGCCGCAGATGCTGGCCTCGCTGGAACGCCTGGCGGCGCTGCCGGCGGCGTCGCTGGTCTGCTGCGGCCATGAGTACACCCTGGCCAATGGCGCGTTCGCCAGCGCCGTGGATCCGCACAATCCGGCGCTGCGCGAGCGCCTGCAGGACGCCCGCGTGATGCGCCAGGCCGGTCGCCCCACCCTCCCCGTGACGCTCGCCAGCGAGCTCGCGACCAATCCGTTCCTGCGGGTGGACACCGACGCCATCCGCGCCGCGGTGTCCCACCGCCTGGGCCGCCCTCCCGCCGACCGGGTGGAGACGTTCGCGACCCTGCGGCAATGGAAGAACGATTTCCGCGCATGAATCCACCTCGCCCCCTGTATCTCGCGCTGCTGGCCGCAGGCATGGCTTGGATGCCGCACGCGGCACTCGCCACCGACCCACCCGCCGAGACCCAGGCCGCACCGGCCGCGCCACCGCTGGATCCGGCCAGCGTGCCGGCCAGCCATCAGCGCAGCGGGCTGGAGATCTACCAGCGCTTCCGCGACGGACTGGCCGATCCGGAGTGCGATAGTCAGGCCACCAACGGACGCTGGAAGAAGCACTTCAGCCATGCGCCCGGGCAACTGGCACGCGCCGAGGACGACCTGCTGCCGCTGTTCGGTTACGTGGTCGATGCGCTGCGCGAGGCGCACCTGCCCACCGAGTACGCACTGATTCCGTTCGTGGAAAGCGGCTACAAGCCGGGCGCACGCAATCCGCAGGGGCCGGCCGGGCTGTGGCAGTTCATCGGCATCACCGCGCGCAACCAGGGCGTGCCGATGCGCGAGGGCTACGACGGCCGGCTGTCGCCGGTGGATTCCACCCAGGCCGCCATCCGCTACCTGAAGACGCTGCATGGCATGTTCGGGGGCGACTGGCGCCTGGCGGTGATGGCCTACAACGCCGGCGAATACCGCCTGCTGCAGTCCATGCGCCGTGCCGGCATGAACGCACGCAATGCGCGCCCGGCGGAGCTGCCGGGGCTGTCCGGCATCACCTACGCCTACGTCGAGAAGCTGCACGCGCTGGCGTGCATCTTTCAGCAGGCCGACGATCGCGATGCCTGGCTCAGGCAGATGGATCGGCCGGTGCCGCGCCTGGCGGCGCACGTCCTGCCCGGTGATGCGACCCTCGATGCCTGGGCCAGGCAACAGCAGCAGCCGGTGGCACTGCTCAAGCGCCTCAATCCCGCCCTGGCCGGCCGCTTCAGCCGGGGCAGCAAGCCGATCCGGCTGCTGGCGCCGACGACGGCAGGCGTGGACGACATCGCGGCAGACGCACCGCCCTCATCGACACCCGACGCCGCACTGGCATCGACGTCCGCCGGCACGTCCCACGACACCCGCACGCACACCGTCAGGCGTGGCGACTCCGCCTGGACCATCGCCCGCCGCTACGGCATCACACCCGCGCGCCTGCTGCAGGTGAACGGCCTGGAAGCCGACGCCGTCCTGCGTCCCGGCATGGTGCTGAAGCTGGACAGCAGCACGGACTGAGCCGTTTCGCACGATGGAAAAAAGAATCCCGCCTGGCGGCGGGATTCGGTGGGAACCTGCTGCGCGGCTCAGAGCCGCTCTTCAAAGACCTTCACCTTGAAGCGCTTGCGCAGCGCATCCACGTAGGCCTGCGTCGCGATGCCGCCATTGAGCTGCACCAGCTGCTGCTGCATGCTCGCGCGCTCTTCCGGCGGCATGTCCGCGATGGCACCGTCGGTCACCTTGTCGACGGTGAAGATCGCATAGGCGCCGTCGCCCAGCGCCACCTTGCCGGCGACGACCTTGCCCTCCGCCGGACGACCCGCGGCGAAGATGGCTTCGTTCGCTTCGGCCGTCGGCATCGGCATGCCGCGGCGCAGGCCCGGCAGTTCGTTGAAACGCAGGCCGTCGGCAGCGGCGACCGTCGCCAGCGACTCGCCCTTCTGCACGCGGGCGACCAGCGCGTCCGCGGCGGCCTGGGCGGCCTTCTCCTGACGGTCCGTGCGGATGGCCTGCACGACGGCATCACGCGCCTTGTCCAGCGGCAGCGCCTGCTCGGGCGTGTGCTGGGCGACGCGGATGACGACGCTGTGGCTGGGCGCGATTTCGATCGGATCGCTGATCGTGCCGTCCTGCACCAGCGTGTCGGAGAACGCCGCACGCAACACCGCCGGCACCGTCGCGATGCCCTGCGGCTGGTCGCGCGAGAACGGACCGACCTTCTGCACCGGCAGGCCGGTGACTTCCGCCGCCGGTGCCAGCGCGGTGGGGTTCTTCAGGGTTTCATTGACCACGCGACCGGCCAGCTCGTTGTACGCACGCTCGCGCTCGCCGTTGGCCTCTTCGGCCGCCAGTTCGCCGCGCACTTCCTCGAAGCTGCGACCGGTGCCGGGATTGATCTGCTTCAGCTGCAACACGTGGTAGCCGAAGTCGCTCTTGACCGGGCCGCGGATCTCGCCGGCCTGCATCGCGAACGCGGCGTCCTCGAAGGGCTTGACCATCGAGCCGTCCTTCGCGAACGGCGGCAGTTCGCCACCGGCATCCTTCGATCCCGGATCCTCGGAGTTGGCACGCGCCAGCGCGGCGAAGTCGGCGCCTTCGCGCGCCTGCTTGGCCAGCGCGGCGGCCTTGTCTTCGGCCTTCTTCTGCGTGGCGGCATCGGCGCTCGCGTCCGCTGCGATCAGGATGTGCGCGACCACGCGCTGCTCCGGCGACATGAAGCGCGACTTTTCCGCCTCGTAGCGCTTCTGCAATGCGGCCTCGTCGGCCGTCGCCGTGACCGGCAACGTGGCGCCGTTGATCTCCACGTACTCCAGCGAGACCTGTTCGGGCTGCTTGAAGTCGTTCTTGTGGCTGTCGTACCAGGCCTTGATCTGCGCATCGGTGACCGACGCCGTGTCCTCGGCCACGGGCGGCAGCAGCGCGATACCGATGTCGCGCGTCTCGCCCAGCAGCTTCCACATGCGGGCCTGCTCACCCTCGGTGACGAAGTCGGAATCGCTGATCGCCTGCGGCAGCAGCATCATGCGCAGGCGCTCGCGCTGCTGTTCCTCGAACTGCAGCGGCGAGACCGCCGGCACCTGCGACGCCAGCAACAGCTGGTACTGCTCGGGACTGAACTTGCCATCGACCTGGAACGCCGGCTCGCTCGCGATCATCTTCTGCACGGCGGCGTCGCCCACCACGATGCCCGCGCGCTTCGCACCCAGCGCCAGCACCTTCTGGTCGATCAGCTGCTCCAGCACCTTGCGCTTGTTGTCGACGCTCTCGAACTCGCGCGGATCGAACGCATCGCCCAGCGCCTGGCGCTGCTGCTGGCGCGCCTGCTCGAAGGCCGTGCGGAAATCATCCTGCGTGACCTCCTCGCGCTGCCACAAGGTGGATACCGGCCACCACTGCGGCGCGGATTCCCACCATGTCGGCGGCGCCTCGACGAGCGCCACGTCACTGGCGGTGCCGCCGGTCACGTATTCGTTCACGCCGACGAAGGCGAACGGAATGATCAGCAGACCCAGGATCAGGCTGGCGACCCAGCCGGTGGTTTTGTCGCGGAGTTTCTGCAGCATGTGCGCACGGGACCCGAATTCTTTCAGCCGCGCAGTTTAGCGTGCCAGGGCAGCGGCGTCTCGCCGCCCGGCGGCTCCCTGGATACCGCACATCTTCGGGCGCCCGGCGGAACACGGACAGCAAAAAGCCCGCTTTCGCGGGCTTTTTGGGTGAAATGGCGGAGTGGACGGGACTCGAACCCGCGACCTCCGGCGTGACAGGCCAGCATTCTAACCGACTGAACTACCACTCCGCGCTGAGACGAACATTGTAAGACGATTTCAGCGATTTCCGCTAGACCATCCGACAATTTTTTTAATCTTGCATCGCCCCGATGTGGTGGGTGCTGAGGGTTTCGAACCCCCGACCCTCTCCGTGTAAGGGAGACGCTCTACCGCTGAGCTAAGCACCCGGGTGATCGCACCCTGCCATCGGCAGCGAGTCGATTAGTTTACGGCATCCTTCAGGGCTTTGCCAGCCTTGAACGCGGGGTTCTTGGAGGCCTTGATCTTGATGGTATCGCCGGTCTTCGGGTTGCGACCCGTGCGAGCGGCACGCTTGCGGACCTGGAAGGTACCGAAGCCGACCAACGTCACGCTGTCGCCCTTCTTGAGGGCCTTGGTGATGCTGGAGATGACGGCGTCGACGGCACGGCCAGCTTCGGCCTTGGACACTTCAGCTTCGTCGGCGACGGCATCGATCAATTCGGTTTTGTTCATTGAGTAACTCCCTGTGCGGCACAACCGCGGAATGAGTGACCGGCACCTCTGGCTTCGCTCGCCTGATCGGAACCGGTCGTGATGTCCACGCGCATCGAGGCACTGCCTCGTGCATGCGGGTGACGTCGTTATACCAGTGCGAAAAATGCCACGCAAGCCGAAAACCCAGTAATGACGCGGGTTTCAGGGCGATGACAGGCATCGCCGAGCATCTTCTTCAATGCTTCACGCCGGGTTGCTGGGAGCCCTTGCCGCGCTCCTTCTTGGTCGCCGGCACCACGCGTTCGCCACCATCGCCGCCGTCGGCGGGCACGGGCGCCAGCGGTCGCTCCAGCGCCAGGTCGAGCACCTCGTCGATCCACTTCACCGGCACGATCTTCATGCCCTCGGTGACATTGGCGGGAATGTCGGCCAGGTCCTTCTTGTTCTCGTCGGGAATGATCACCGTGGTGATGCCGCCGCGCAGCGCCGCCAGCAGCTTCTCCTTGAGGCCGCCGATCGCGGTGACGCGGCCACGCAAGGTGATCTCGCCCGTCATCGCGACATCGGCGCGCACCGGATTGCGGGTGAGTGCGGACACGAGTGCGGTCGCCATCGCGATGCCTGCGCTCGGTCCATCCTTCGGCGTGGCGCCATCGGGCACGTGCAGGTGCACGTCGTGCTTCTGCAGGAACTCCGTGTCCACGCCCAGGCTGGCCGCGCGACTGCGCACCACCGACAACGCGGCGGAACCGGATTCCTTCATCACGTCGCCGAGCTGGCCGGTCAGCAGCATGCCGCCCTTGCCCGGTACCAGCGCGACTTCGATCTGCAGCAGGTCGCCGCCGACTTCCGTCCACGCCAGACCGGTGACCAGGCCGATCTCGTTCTGCTCTTCGGCACGACCGAAGTCGTAACGACGCACCCCGGCGTACTTCTCCAGGTTCTTCGAGCTGACCTGCATCGCAGTCGCTTTCTTGCGCGCGGGCTTCGGGCCGGCGAGGGCGATTTCCTTGACCACCTTGCGGCAGATCTTGGCGACTTCGCGCTCCAGGTTGCGCACGCCGGATTCGCGCGTGTAATAGCGGACCAGGTCGCGGATCGCGTTCTCGGCGATCTTCAGCTCGTCCGCCTTCAGGCCGTTCGCCTTCAGCTGCTTCGGCACCAGGTAGCGCTGCGCGATGTTGACCTTCTCGTCCTCGGTATAGCCGGGGATGCGGATCACTTCCATGCGGTCCAGCAGCGGGCCCGGGATGTTGAGCGAATTGGAGGTCGCGACGAACATCACCTCGGACAGGTCCAGGTCCACTTCCAGATAGTGGTCGTTGAAAGCGCTGTTCTGTTCGGGATCCAGCACTTCCAGCAAGGCGGACGACGGGTCGCCGCGGAAGTCCATCGACATCTTGTCGATCTCGTCCAGCACGAACAGCGGATTCTTGCTGCCGGTCTTGTTGAGGTTCTGCACGATGCGGCCCGGCATCGACCCGACGTAGGTGCGTCGATGTCCGCGGATCTCCGCCTCGTCGCGCACGCCGCCCAGCGACATGCGCACGAACTTGCGGTTGGTCGCCTTGGCGATGCTCTGGCCCAGCGAGGTCTTGCCGACGCCCGGCGGACCGACCAGACACAGGATCGGTCCGCGCAACTTCTTCACCCGCGACTGCACGGCGAGGTATTCCAGGATACGCTCCTTCACCTTCTCCAGGCCGTAGTGGTCGGCGTCCAGCGTGTCCTGCGCGACCTTGAGGTCCTTGCGCACCTTGCTGCGCTTGTTCCAGGGCACGCCGAGCAGCCAGTCCAGGTAGTTGCGCACCACTGCGGCCTCGGCCGACATCGGCGACATCTGCTTGAGCTTGTTGAGCTCGTTGCGCGCCTTGGTCTCGACGGGCTTGGGCATGCCGGCAGCCGCGATCTTGCGCGCCAGCTCTTCCAGTTCGTTGGGCGCCTCGTCCAGCTCGCCCAGTTCCTTCTGGATGGCCTTCATCTGCTCGTTGAGGTAGTACTCGCGCTGGCTCTTCTCCATCTGCGACTTCACGCGGCCGCGGATGCGCTTCTCCAACTGCTGAACGTCGATCTCGCCGTCGACGAAACCGACCAGCAGTTCCAGCCGTTCGCCGACTTCGACCGTCTCCAGCAGCCGCTGCTTGTCGCTCAGGCGCACGCCCAGGTGCGCGGCGATGGTGTCGGCCAGGCGGCTGGGCTCGTCGATGCCGGCCAGCGTCTGCAGCAGTTCCGGCGGCAGCTTGCGGTTGGTCTTCACGTACTGCTCGAACAGGCTCATCAACGAACGCGCGACGGCCTCGATCTCGCGCGGCTCGCGCGCGTCGGTGGAATCGATCTCCTCGCCCTGCCCGTACAGCGATCCGTCGCGCTCGGTCACGTTCGACACGCTCACGCGCGCCGTGCCCTCGACCAGGACCTTGATCGTGCCATCCGGCAGCTTCAGCAACTGCAGCACCTGCGCGAGCGTGCCGACGCTGTACAGGTCCGCGGCTGCGGGGTCGTCGGTTTCGGCGGACTTCTGCGCCAGCAGGATGATGCGCTTGTCGGCTTCCATCGCCTGCTCCAGCGCACGCATGGACTTGTCGCGACCGACGAACAGCGGGATGACCATGTGCGGGAACACCACCACGTCGCGTAGCGGCAGGACCGGCAGGTCGAGGATTTCAGTCTGGGGACGGCGGGGCATGGGGGCTCCAGCAAGTGCGGAATGCAGGGGTGCGCAGGCACCAATGGGCCCGTTATGGGGCCATCGCCCGAGGGATGCAAGAGCGTCGCCAAAACCCCAAGGGAACCGGCCACTTGCGGCAGAGCTCCAGAAACTGAACAGGCGCCACATGGGCGCCTGTCAGAGGAGAGGATCCCGGTCGGATCACTCGGCCGATGCGACCTTCTGCGCCGGCGGATTCTGGTAGATCAGGTACGGCTCGGACTTGTGCTCGATCACCGACTCGTCCACGACCACCTTGCTGACGTTCTCCAGCGACGGCAGTTCGTACATCGTGTCCAGCAGCACCGACTCGACGATGGTGCGCAGGCCGCGCGCGCCGGTCTTGCGCTTCAGCGCCTTGCGGGCGATCGCCGCCAGCGCATCGGGACGGAACTCGATCTCCACGCCTTCCATCTCGAACAGCTTCTTGAACTGCTTGGTGATGGCGTTCTTGGGCTCGGTCAGGATCTTGACCAGCGCGGTCTCGTCCAGCTCTTCCAGCGTGGCGACCACCGGCAGGCGGCCGACGAACTCGGGGATCAGGCCGAACTTGATCAGGTCTTCCGGCTCGACTTCCGACAGCACCTTGCCGACTTCCGACTTCTTCTCGGAGCTCTTCACCTTGGCGCCGAAACCGATGCCGCCGGCTTCGGTGCTGCGCTGCTGGATGATCTTGTCCAGGCCGGCGAACGCACCGCCGCAGATGAACAGGATGTTCTTGGTGTCGACCTGCAGGAATTCCTGCTGCGGATGCTTGCGCCCGCCCTGCGGCGGCACGCTGGCCACGGTGCCTTCGATCAGCTTGAGCAGCGCCTGCTGCACGCCTTCGCCGGACACGTCGCGGGTGATCGACGGGTTTTCGCTCTTGCGCGAGATCTTGTCGATCTCGTCGATGTAGACGATGCCCTGCTGCGCCTTGTCGACATCGTAGTCGCACTTCTGCAGCAGCTTCTGGATGATGTTCTCGACGTCCTCGCCCACGTAGCCGGCTTCGGTCAGCGTGGTGGCGTCGGCGATGGTGAACGGCACGTTGAGCAGGCGCGCCAGCGTTTCGGCCAGCAGCGTCTTGCCCGAACCGGTCGGACCGGCCAGCAGGATGTTGGACTTGGCCAGTTCGACCTCGTCGTTCTTGCTGCGGCTCTCGATGCGCTTGTAATGGTTATAGACCGCCACCGCCAGCGTGCGCTTGGCGCGGTTCTGGCCGATCACGTACTGGTCCAGGACCTCGAGGATCTCGCGCGGCTTGGGCAGGTGGCTGCGGGCGGACTGCGCCTTCTCTTCCAGCTCTTCGCGGATGATGTCGTTACACAGCTCCACGCATTCATCGCAGATGAACACGCTGGGACCCGCGATCAGCTTACGCACCTC
This sequence comes from Pseudoxanthomonas sp. LH2527, assembly GCF_022539275.1. Taxonomy (NCBI): domain Bacteria; kingdom Pseudomonadati; phylum Pseudomonadota; class Gammaproteobacteria; order Lysobacterales; family Lysobacteraceae; genus Pseudoxanthomonas; species Pseudoxanthomonas sp. LH2527. Next base: position 8,743 of record NZ_JAKZBW010000020.1, read on the forward strand.
ATGCTGGCTCTTCCCGCAGAACGAGCAGTACAGGATTTTGGTGCTGTCGCCGGAACGGCCCTGACGATCTTCGCTCATGCTGGTATTACTCGGTCGCTCAACCTGCCCGGAAGGGCTCGCGGTCGGAGAATAGCACACGGTCCCGGCTTGTCGGCCGGGACGGTGAACAGGGGGATTTGTGCCTGAAAACCGGCAATCCGGGGATCAGGCCGACTGGATGGTGTCTTCCGGACGGCGCTCGAGCACCTGGTCGACCAGGCCGTAGGCCTGCGAATCCGCCGCGCTCTTGAAGTTGTCGCGCTCGGTGTCGCGCTCGATGGTTTCCAGCGACTGCCCGGTGTGGTGGGAGAGGATGGCATTCAGCTTGGCACGCAGCGTGAGGATCTCGCGGGCGTGGATGTCGATATCCGTCGCCTGGCCCTGGAAGCCGCCCAGCGGCTGGTGGATCATCACGCGCGAGTTGGGCAGCGCATACCGCTTGCCCTTCGCGCCCGCCGCCAGCAGCAGCGCGCCCATGCTGGCCGCCTGGCCCACGCAGATCGTGCTGACGTCCGGCTTGATGTACTGCATGGTGTCGTAGATCGCCATGCCGGCCGTCACCACGCCACCGGGCGAGTTGATGTACAGGCTGATGTCCTTCTCCGGGTTTTCCGCTTCCAGGAAGAGCATCTGCGCCACGATCACATTGGCCACGTGGTCGTCCACGCCGCCGACCAGGAAGATCACACGTTCCTTCAGCAGGCGGGAATAGATGTCGTAGGCGCGCTCGCCGCGGCTGGTCTGTTCGACCACCATCGGCACCAGGTTGAGGGCTTGGGTTCGGATGCTCATTGGGTTATCGCGCCTGTCGTTCGTGGGAAGGTCCGGCCTAGGATAGCCGGACCCTCTGCCCGGGCGTGCGCCCGGATCAGTTGCGGATGGCTTCCTGGAAGGAAAGCGCCTGCTCGGTGTGCTGGGCGCGCTCGGCGATCCAGTCGATCACCTGCTCCTCCATCACACGACCCTGCAGACTGTTCATCAACTGGGGGTCGTTGCGGTACAACTCAATGACCTGCTCCGGCTCTTCGTAGGTCGAGGCGATCAGGCGCAGCGTCTCGTTCAGGCGCTTCGGGTCCAGGCGGAGCTGGTTGCGGCGGGCCACCTCGCCTACCAGCAGGCCGACCAGGACGCGCTTGCGGGCGGCATCCGTGAAGCCTTCGTGGGCGTTGTCGGGGATCTGCACCTGCTGGCCCTGGCGGCGGGCCTGCTCGGCGGCCTGCTGCACCATCACCCGCGCCTCGTTCTCGACCAGGCGCGGCGGCATTTCCACATGCGCATAGGCGGCGATCAGCTGCTCGCCGACTTCACGGCGCAGGCGGGTCATCAGCGCACCCTTCAGCTCGCGCTCGAGGTTGCTGCGGATGTCGGCGCGGAACTGCTCGGCGTCGCCGCTCTTCACGCCGAAGCTGCGGATGAACTCGCGATCCACGTCCGGCAGCACCGACTCGGCCACGTCGGTGACCTTGACGTGCACGTCGACCTGCCGGCCCGCCAGCTGCGGCACGCGCCAGTCGGCCGGGAACGTGACCGACACGGTCTTCTCGTCCCCCTTGGCCAGGCCCACGAGCGCCTGCTCGATCTCGCCGAACATCACGCCCGAGCCGATCAGGGTGGCACCCTTCTCGACGCCCTCGGCCGGCATGCGCTCGTCGCCGGCCTGCGACCAGGTCTCCAGGCCCACGCGATCGCCGTCCTTCGCGCCGCGCTCGACGGCCTGGAACGTACGACGCTGCATGCGCAGGTTGTCGATCATCTGGTCGATGTCGGCGTCGGTCACTTCGGCGGTGTTGCGCACCACGTTCAGCTTGGCCACGTCGATGTCGCCGAAGTCCGGCACCACTTCGAAGGTGGCGACGAAGTCGAGCTCGCCCTCGCCCTGTTTCTCGATGCGCGGGTTGCCGGCCAGTTGCAGTTCCTGCTCGCGCACGGCGTTGTTGAAGGTCTCGCGCAGCAGGCCGTCGAGGGCCTCGGCACGCACCTGGTCGCCGTAGCGCTGCTCGATGACCTTCGCCGGCACCTTGCCCGGACGGAAGCCCTTGATGCGCGCGGTACGCGACAGCTCGCGCAGGCGGCCGCCGATATGGGTGTCCAGACGCTCCGCCGGCAGGCTGAAGCTCATGCGGCGCTCGAGGTTGCCGACCGATTCGACCGAAACTTGCATACTCACTGACTCCTGCGGCCACGGCACAGCCGGGGCGATGTTGATAATCCGGGACGCCTGGGACGTGGGCGCAAGGCCCCTCCCGGCGGAACTTGCTAGTTTGGCCGATTCCGGAGCGGGCTGCCAGCGGTGGAGCCCGGAGCACGGGCGTTCCGGCCCCCCTTCATCGGCAGCGGGACTCAAAAAGTGTGGAAACCGCCGGCCCAGTCACGGTGGACCATCCAACGGTCGCAGCCCCATGACGGCTGGCGCTTCGCCCGCCGGGCGCGCCATGGCGCGCTCATGTCCGTGCCATCCGGCGCTCGCCGGGGCCTGGTGCGAAAGGAGGGACTCGAACCCTCACGGGGTTACCCGCTGGAACCTAAATCCAGTGCGTCTACCAATTCCGCCACTTTCGCGATTCGCCGCATTGTACCGGCCGCGGCGCCGGCAAGAAAAAAGCGCCCGGGGTGACCGGGCGCTTTCTGCTTTGGTGGGCTGTCAAGGATTCGAACCTTGGACCTATTGATTAAGAGTCCCCCGCGCTCACCAAGTTTTTCAAGCAGTTAAGCCCGCGATCATTACGGTACCACGGCCGTGGAACGCCCGCCATTGGGACGTCGCCCACCCTTTATTACGGAGGCGCGCGTAGTCCTGTCACACCCATTCTGGGCATGGACATACCCAGAATGGTCACACGGTCGGCCGCCAGGTCTGGCGGGCCATCCATGCGGCGTGCTGGGCGTAGACCTCTCGGCGAAGCCGCGCCTCGTGGCGGGCGGCCCAGAGCTCGACACCGCGGCGGCCGGCCTCGTAACTGGTGCAGTCGCGGATCCGGTAGACAGCGGGAAGGTGGGTGTCGAGGCGGGCGAACCATGTACCATCGAGCCGGTCGATCAGGCGGGCGACCCCGCTCGTGCCGAGCTGGTAGACCACCTCGCGGCCGCCGACGTCGGCGCCGAGCCAGGTCCAGCTGAAGGCGTCGTCGTTCATGTCGAAATCCTACCCCGCCTATCGTCACACAGCCTGAGACGGAGGCGACGGTATAGTCAGGCCCATGGACAGAAACGAAGTGATGGGCCGCCTCGCGGAGGCGGAGACCCAGATCCGGGACGGCCAGGTCGGGAGCAACCCCGAGGAGTTCGTCGAGACGCTGTGGGCGCAGGTGCACCAGGAGGCGCCCGAGGACATGCAGGACGAGGTGTACACCCGCCTGACAGCCTTCGTGGACCTGCTGGGCATCGGACCCGTGGACCTGCCGGAGCGCTGACATGTGCTACTCCGCCCAGATCAAGTCCGACTACAGCAAGTTCCTCCGGCAACAGGTGCCGGTCATGGACCTGGCGGCATTCGCCCGCCTGTGGCTGCGCGAGAATGGGCTCGAGCGGGAGAAGATCCCCAAGGGCGTCATCGATACCGTCGGTCCACGGCTGCCGCCCGATGTCAGCGCGGCACTGCACGCACGCTTCGCAGAAGACGAGGCCGCCTGGCAAGCCGAGGCGTTCAAGCAGGCCAAGCGCAAGGCGGACAACGAGCGGAAGCTGCAGACAAAGGTCACCAAGGCCGCCAGCGAGCATGTCCGGATCGCCACCAACAAGATCGAACAGCTCAAGGGCTGGATCGCCGACCTGCACCGGACCGAGCTGAAGGGGCGCGACTGGCAGTTCTTCCCGCAGTGGTGGGTTCCCGTCATCGTCCGGGATGGCGACGACTACGTGGTGCGCCCCATGCGCTACCAGCTGCGGCAACCCGGCACGCCGGCGTCGAGCGACTTCACCCGCAAGGGCGAGATGAGCGGCACCTACAACGCCCGCCGGGACAACCTGGCGCGGTACTGGCGCCGGCAGTTCGGCTACACGCACGGTCTGATGGTGATCGAGGAGTTCTGGGAGAACGTCGACAAGCCTGGCGGCGGTAGCCAGCGCATCAAGTTCCGCCCCAAGACGGGCGAGCCCATGCTGGTGGCCTGCCTGTGGGCCAACTGGACCGACCCCGCCGGCATCGAGCCCGACCTGCCCTGCTTCGCTGCCATCACGGACGAGCCGGAGCCCGAGGTCGCGGCCGCTGGCCATGACCGCACGATCATCAACATCAAGCCCGAACACGTCGAGGCCTGGCTGAACCCGGACCCCAGCAACCTGCAGGCGCTCTACGAGATCTTCGACGACAAGCAGCACCCCCACTACGAGCACCAAGTGGCGAAGGTGGCTTAGCGTAGTCCGATTAGCTGTTCGGAAACGGAGCCGTCGGCGGCGGAAAGTTCGCCGTGTACCTGGCTACGCCCTTGGTGATGCGCAGGTCATCCATCATGCCCTTGTAGGCGTAGCGCGCGTCACCGGTCACGGAACCCAGCAGCAACGGGTCAGTGCTGGTGTGATTGAAGGAACGCGACGCGCTGCCCACCTGCGTGCCGTTGACAAAAAAGCGAACGGTTCCGCCGTCACGAACGAAGGCAACATGCGAGAAGTCCGAGGTGCTGAGCGACACGCCCACGGTGGTGTCCGTGGTGCCGTTCGCACGCAGGTTCAGCTGCCCAGGCATCACTGCAAGCTGAAGCCCATCCGTCGTGTTCTGACCCTTGCGGAAGAATGCACCGAACCCCACGACCGGCGTCTGCGGACGGAACCACCCCTCCACGGTCCAGTCGCCCGTACCGAATCGAAGGTCGGCATGGTCGGGGGTGCTGATGCGGGAGCCGTTCTCCGATCCGATGCTGGGGGTGTTTTCAAACCATCCCGATGCGCCGCCAAATTTGGAGTAGTCGGTTTCTATGCGCGCACTATTCTGCGCCGTCCATACTCGTCCCTTGACGTCGGTGAAGACGGTCGCCCCATCCGTACCGTCGAAATGCAGGAGTGAGGTGACAGAGGCAAAGTGTGGGTCGCTTGCTGCGCCCCTAAGGAGCAGACCGCGGTGGCCGACGGCACCCGTCACGGCGCGAAACCGTTAGCAAGGGTGGCCAGCCAAGTGGCGCCGCCGTCGAACGTCGTGAGCGCCAGCATGTCGATCGCACCAGATCCGGTCGATACGACCCCGTCCGTACCGGCGGCCCATCGGAAGGACGCGGGCCATGCCACCGTGACCGGCGTCGAATGCTGAGTGAACTTCACCAGGATGGAACAGGCCGGCGGCACGTTCGTGAAGCTCCAGCCGGTGACGGCCGCGGTGGGCGCCAAGGTGTGGTAATCGCCCAGGGCGCAGTCGATCGGCACCACGCCCGCGCTTGGCACTGCGGCTGTCACGATGTTGCGATCGACGCCGGGCGACGGCGGCGGCTGCTGCAGCACCATCTCCAGTTCGTCACCGTCGGCGAATGCGCCGTTGCTAAGCTGCAGACTGCAGCTCACCTTGGTGTACCCGCTTGCATCGGTCACGCTGGTGACCTGCCACTTCTGCCAGTTGTCGCGGTCCTCTTCCTCGCGGCCCTGGAAGTACAGGAAACCACCGGGCTGTAGCGCCGCCAGCGCAGCGGCCAGGTCCTCCGCGGCTTCGTCCACGTCGTCGATGAAGATCTGCGTCGCCGAGGTCGGCGTGGCGTGATTCCACCGCACCTTGCCTGCACCCGGATCGGCGTCGGCGGTGGCGGTCATATCCGCCAGCACAGGCGCACGCATCACGAGCACCTGGCCGCCGAAGGGCGCGCCGATCGACAGGATCGGCATGCCGACGTTGCCATCTAGGCCGCCGCCCTGCAGGACCGGAATCAGCTCAAGTCCGCTCAGCGGCATCGCCGGCGGCGGAAGTTCAGAAAGTCGTGCCATTTCAATCACTCCATAAGGATGGGTTCGCCGTTCTCCATCGTGATCAGCGCACCCGACTCCATCTGGAGCGGTGAACCGATCGAGAACTCGCGAACGTGCATCTGATAGCTGCTTAGGCCGTCTCGAACGGCCTCCATTTCCACGCGCGCCAAGCCGGCGCCGACCGGCGTGTGGGTCGATTCAGGTACGAGGAGACCGGCATCGGTGTGTTCCAGCACGCCATTGATGAAGTAGCGCACGGTGTAGGTGGTGCCGGGTTCCGGACCCACGGCCGCCATACTGACGTCGACGAGCTGGTCAGCCTGCTGCACGCGATCACGGTGGACGCCGGTAACGGTGACCTCGCCGATCACCGCGTCGACCTCGAGCAGGCCATTGATGCGGAACTGGCCCGGCGGGTACGGGCGCGCCGCACGCCCGGAGAACTCGACCTCCATTGCGGTGGCGAGCCCGATCGCCAGCTGCTGCGTGCCTGTGTTGGTCAGCAGCTTCACGAAGATGGTTTCGCCGTCGACGTATTCCGTGACGTCGCCGGCGGCGCCGACTTGGAAGAACCAGACGCGCTCGCCGGCGGCGTGTTTGACCGGGACCGTGTCGGAGCAGCCGCGGCCGAACTTGACCGCGCCCGTGATCGAGTTCAGCTCGTCCACACGCACGATCTCGCTGCCCCACAGGGCGGCCATGCCGATCTCCACCTCGTCCAGCCGGTAGCGGTTGGACAGCGTGAACAGCTCATCCTCGTAGCCCGATGCCTCGACAACCACGGCCGCGGCGGTCCAGTCGCCCTGAGCGCCTTCCTCGTACCCGGTGCCCGTATCCACCATCACGGTGTAGTTGCGGCTGGTGGCGGGATCAGCAGCGACCGTCAGCAGGTAGCCAGTCTCCGCCGGCAGCACCTCCAGATCCGCGCGCGACAGTGCGGCTGCAACCTCGATGTAAGGTGCCTCGAATGCGCGCTGCTGGACGATAGGCAGCGGTGTCTGGCTCGGGTTGGTGTCGACGCCGTCCTCGACCTCAATGAAAGCCGTCTCGGGCAGGCTGTAGACATCCTGCAGCGCGGTGATCGACATCGCGCCGCTGCGCAGCTGGCCGCTGCTCTTCTCGCTGAAGATGCAGACCATATCGGCGATGCGCCGCTTCTGCAGCTGCAGGCGGAAGTAGGTGCCCGGACGCCAGGCGTACGGCTTACGCGTGGTCTTCAGCGGAAATCCGCGTAGTGCGTTCGCCCTGGCCATCAACTCGCGCTGCGCGACACGGGCAGCGAGGCCCGCCGTCGGGATCTCCAGGAACTCGATGGTCAGATGGTTCGTGCCGAACTCGGTGATCAATGCCGGCGACTGCACTGGCGGCGTGACGATGGCTTCCTTCTTCTCCGGGTCGAAGTACTTCACCGAGACGCTGTTGACGGCGCTGTCGAGCAGCGTGGGCTGCTCTTCAAACTCCAGCACGTCGTCGTCCGTCAGGACCGGCAGGCTCTCCAGGTCGTAGATGCCGTTGGCGATATCCAAGTACCACTGGCCGTCGATCAGACTGCGCGTCATGGCGCAACCCGCCACGCGCTGGATGCGCTGCTCGAACTCTTCCACGCTCTCCGCGCTGGGGTCATAGGCGGTGCAGAGGCCGAAGCCTTGCTCGTGGAACCAGTCGGCGGCCGCCCGGAAGCTGGCGTCGTTCAAGCTCTCGATCGGCTCGCGCCCCATGTCTGCCTGGGTGCGTGAGTAGAACAGGATGTGGGCCGGGTTCATGGCCAGCTTGTCCTGCGACAAGCCAGTAAACACCATGCCGGCGAAGATGTTGTTGCTGCCCTCCGGCACGCCGTCGGTTACCTTCAGCGCCACCACAGACGCCCCGGTGAACATGACCTCTGCCCGGGAATGGAAGTAGTTGATGGACGTGAGTGCGATCGGCTCTCCGTCGATCCACAGCCATGCGCCATCATCGTGGTAGACGTCGATCGTAGTCGCACCGACAAAATTGACTTCGCGGCGAATCCAGATGGTGCGGCCGAGCCCACCGCTGACGACGGTGTTACGCGCCAAGCCACTTCCTGCAGGCACATACGAGCCGAAGCCACCACGGTCCACCGGCCAGTCCGAATGGTCGTAGGTAGGCGAGGAATAGTCGGCGGTGCTGCCAGGCAGCTCAACCTTGTAGGCCCACATGCCGTCATAGGGGACATCCAGCGAGTTGAACGGGATTGCCGCCTTCTCGGGGTACCAGCACTCCTCATCCCAGCCCTTCAAGATTCGCCGGATCTTGTAGCTGGCCTTCTGCGGATAGGGGTTCATCGCGCCGTACTTGCCGCCCTTGAACACCAGCGTCGTGAGCCCGCGCCACGCTGACTGCTGGGGTCCAAACGCTGACGCGAGGTAAGCATTGACCTGCTGGTCTGGCTCGCCGAACAGCACCTCGACATCCCCCACGATGCCGCCCTGATCTTTCTCGCCGCCCCACAGGTTCGGCGCGTTGATGCTGATGGTGCCGCTCTCTGTGAGCTGGCCCATCCAGGCGGTCTTGTCGCCGCCGCGGAATTCCAGGAACGCGTCCGCCGTCAGCCCCAAGCCCGCGTGGTAGGCGGGCTTGTACCAGTAGCCGACGGTCGTCTTCTTGCTCTTACCCACCGGTGGAGTCTCCGTCCGCGTTCTTCATCGCCTCGCACTGGCGGGCCCACTTCACCAGCGCGATCGCCAACCCATCGCCTGTCGCTTCCAGCACATCGGCCTCGATGCCGTGCTTGATGAAGCTTCGCCAATCCAGCCCGTGGGAACGGAACCAATCTGCAGACTTGCTGCGGCAAAAGCCGTTGCGCTTGCTGAAGCCGGGGATCGTGAACAGATGGGTGCGGGTGACGATCACTTCTTGCCACCCTTTGTCTTGATCGCCACGGTGCCCATCAGCCGCCATGCGAGCAGAAACTCATCGGTCACCCAGCAGGTGCCGAAGTGGTGCTTCACGGCCAGGCCGTCTTCGACGGTAGGCGCGTCAGCGGCCTGCGGCTGCGGTGCCTGCGGCTTCGGGCGCATCGCGTAGCTGATCACCGCCGCGACGATCATGATGATCAGCTGCACGACCCACCAGTAAATGGCCTTGACCGGCTCACCCGGCGGCGGCGGGATGATCGCGGCCACCGCCATCTTGATCAGTTGCAGGATGCACACCAGCACCGCGAACGCGAACACGACCAGGTGGGCGATCTCTCCGCCGCGGGTATCCAACCACCAGTAGCGCGCGCGCCACGACCAGACGTAGTGGAGCCGGCGAAGTTGCTGCATCAGCCCCATGACATGCTGTCCTCTTTGGGGTTCTTACCCGGCTTGTAGATGGCGCCGCCATAGTGCGGCGTGTTGCCGCGCGCGGCGCATGCGGCCCACGTGCGCGGGCAACCAGGCAGGACAGTCACCAGGTCATCGATCTCTGGATTCGGCCCACCTGGTGCGAGCTGGAGCGTTTCACTACCGATGCCGTGAGACACGATCGGCCGGCGGATCACCAGGCCGCTGGCGGTCGTGTAGGTCAGGTAGCCGCCTGCCAGGGTGAAGATAGAATCAGCGAACTCGGGCGCCGTCATCAGCAAGCCGTCGACGTCGGTCAGTGCGGCGGTGATGCCCGTTGCCGGAAAATCCACCTCGATCGCGCTGTCCTCCGCCAAGCCGGTGGCATCGGCAAGGACAAGTGCCGGGCGCTTCGTGTAGGTGATGCGCTCGATCGGACTCGACAGTTGGTCAGTCAGCGTGGTGCCATCTTCCCAGCTGAAGCCCTCCGTGACGTGCACGCCGAGCCCTACAAAAACGCGCCTCCATTCGTAGGCGAAGTAGGCGGCCAGAATCGTCGACGTGCGCTCGATACCGCCGCCGTCCGTCCACCTTGCCGTCCTGCCGACCAGCGCGGTGAGATGGGAGATCAGCTCCGGCACGACCACATGCGCCTGCGGCGGCGTATCGCTGCTGGTCTGTTCCAGCCGCTCGATCGTGCCCTGCACCGTGTGCGCCGCAGGATTGAGGTTGCAGCCGCGTGGCCCGGTGGAGTAGACCGTCTTCCAGCAGCCGCGCTGCCACTTCGCGCCCTGGTTGCGAGCGCGATCGACGCCGTTGTCAGGCTCGCAGGTGAGCTCCAGTTCCGTGTCGGTGAACTTGGGCTGGGTGACCACGCCCTGCCACTCGATAGCAGGCGGATCAACGTCGCCGATGTGCGTTGCCAGGCACATCACCGACATCGTGTCGGTCGGCACGTACGGGAACCAGTTGTCGCCCAGCTCTTGCGTACTCGGATACTCCAGCGCATCGGGCGCGCGGACGTACGCCATGGTGATCTTGATCCGATCCTTTGCGCGTTCGGTCGTCTGCTTGATCTCGCTGCGCTGGATCTGGGCGCCCCGGTAAAGGTGGCCTCCAAACTCCCGATCCTCGTCGCCCGCCCAGTAGCGCCAGGTCAGGCCCTGCCGGCGGAACACGAACAGGTGCACGGGCCGGCCGGTGAAGCGGCCCAGCTCGAACAGGTCAAAGGCCATGGTCGAGCTCCCGCCAAACCAGCTCGCACTGGGCCACATCCGGGCCCATGAAGCGAAGCAGGTTGGTGTCGGTGTCCTGCACGCTGAGCGTCAGGAAGCTGATCATCTTGACCTGCGCCACGGTGAATGCCGCCGGCAGCGCGCTGCCCAGCGCCAGCCGGTCGACGGTCGCACTGGGCGTGGCGACCCCCGTGATCCGCCGGTAGTACACCGTGCCGTCGAACAGCTCGATGCGGATGTCGCGGTGATTCGGCGCGATGGCGCCCGCGCTGGTCGAGAGCAGCGGCCCGGCCACGTCCAGCGACGTGGCGCCTGCGCTGACGTTGGCCGAGATGCGCAGGTCGTGCGCCCAGCTGGGCACCCACGCCGGGCTCCAGCGCCCGGCCAAGGCGAAGAGTGCGGCACGGAACGTGGCGATCGCCTGCGCGCTGTCTGGTGCGTACTGCATCGTGGTCTTGCCGAGCGCCACGCCCGCCACATCCACGACGACCGGCGGCGCAATCTCGAAGTCGACCGGGTCCAGCATGCGCTCCGGCACCCACATCGGGTCCGAGGTCCAGGCAGGCGACAGGAAGTCGAACACCGGGAAGTCGCGGTACAGCGAACCCGGGAACGCCGGCTCCGTGACCAGAGGCTCGTCCAGCCGGAAGCGCGTCTGCACCAGTCCCGAGTCGTCCGCGGTGAATCGGCCCACGGACGGCATCTCAGCCAGGTGGGCGCGACGCACCGGCAACAGGTGCGTGCCCGCCGGCCAGGCGAAGGCCAGCCCGTCAGCCAACACCAGGCCCTCAGGCTCCACGGCGACCACTTCGCGCAGCTCGAAGCGGCGCGGATCCGCGCCCAGCACCAGCACGTGGCCACCCTCGACGAACCGCGCGCCAGCCACATCGAAGGCCAGCGTGTCCTCGTTGGCGGCTGCGGCTACCCCGAGCGCTCGCGCATCGATCGACACCGGCACCCACCATGCGCCTGCGCTGTTGGCCCGCAGCAGCACGTCCATCCAGCGCCGGTTGGCGCCGGACTCAAGAGCGCTGAACGCCAGCATCGTGCGCGGCGACTGGCGCAGCCGGCGATGCTGAGTGCCACCGGTAGGAGCGGCCAGTACGTCCGTCAGCCAGTCGTACTGCTCGCTGTAGTCGCCGCCCGTGGCGAAGGTCCAGGCAACGGGATCAGGCACCGTTGATGGCCCCCAGGTTGTTGCGGGCATGGGCCACCACCACCTTCTCGCCGGCGGCGCCGGCCAGCGCGTTGGCCAGCTCGTCTTCGCTGAACACCACCACCACGCGCGTGGGCTGGGCGCTTCCACCCTGCCCCGCATTCATGCGCGCCTGCAGTGCGTTCTCCTGCTCGCGCGTGCGCACGATCTCGCCCCGCTTGAGGATCGCCGGGATCTCGTCGTGCTGCAGACCGGCCACGCCACCGCCGTGGTAGCGCGGCGCGGCGCCGAACACCATCGGGTTGATATTGTTGCGGGTCAGGCGCAGGGAGCCCACAGTACCGCCGCTGTGCGCGGCGCCGTAGCTGCTCATCGAGTTGGCGATCATCAGGAGCGTGGCGGCGGCCGAAAGCTCCGTGGCCGACTTGCTCAGCTGATTTGCGCCGTAAGAGATGACACCGCCGGCGATGGTCGTCGCGGCTGCCGCACTGGACAGCTTGGCAGCACCCTGTGAGGCGTCCTCCGCATTCCCCTCCCCGCTGCTGAACATATTGGCGATGGCGCTGGCCAAACGCTTCGACGCCGCCTGTGCGGCCATGTCGTAAATGCCCTTGGCGAAGTCGGCCACCAGTTGCCGTACGCTCTCGGCAGCTGTGAGTGCCCCGTCACGGACGTTGGTGAAAAAGTTGTTGAGTGCGCTGACGCCCGCATCTTGCGCACCCTGCTTCAGCTGCTGCATCGATGCCGTAACGTTCGCAATCGCAGTGTCAATGCCGAGCAGCCCATCCCGGGCGGCGGTCATGTTCGGGTCGCCGGGCGCCAGCGAGGCGACGTAGGCGAGCTGCTGCTCGCGCAACGCACGGAGCTGCTCCAGCGTCTGGAAACGGATCTCCTGCAGGCGGCGCTCGCCTTCGACGTAGCCCAGGGTGCCAGCGTCCATCTGGGCGCTGATCGAACCTTCAGCCGCCGAGAGACTACCGGTCAGGTTGGAGAACTGGTCGCGATAGCCCTCCAGCTTTGTCTTGTTGAGCTCGTCCTCGGCCTTCCTCTGCTCGCGCGCCGCCGTGATGGCGACCTCAGCACGATCACGCTGAAGGATGGTGATCTGCTCTTCAAGCTGCCGGCGTTTACCCAGCTCCTTCGTGACCGCCAGCTCACCCTGCAGCTGCTCCAACTGCAAGTCGATCAACTGCTGCTGGAGATCCACGCGCTTGGCGTAATACTCGGCGATGCCGATCTGCTTGTCGTCGAACTGCGCATCGAGCGCCTCCTGCGCACGCTTCACAGCATCCTGCAGAAGCACCGTGCTGGCGGTCAGTTCGTCGATCTTGTCCTTGGTCTTGCTCCCCCCACTCTTCCCGCCATCCTCCCCGAGGATCTTGCGGATGGTCGCCAGCAGCGCTTCTGACGCCGGCGTCACCGTGGCGGCCGCCTCCTTGGCGTCCGTCGCCGCAGTATTGGCCTGCACACCTGCAGCACCGAAGAGGTCTCCGATTCGCTTGACGTCTTGATAGCCTTCCTTCAACAGGTCCCGCGCCGTCGCCATCTCGTTGGCAATGCGACCCGGCACCGCGGAAAAGTCTGCAGCACTCGCTTTGATCCCCGCCGCACCCTGCCGCCAGAAATCGGTGAGCACCGTGATCGGGTTGCCGCCCTCCATCAGCCGCTTGGCCGTGCCCGCGACCAGACCGAGCGTGCGACCCAGCGTGTTCTGCACCGTCTCCGCGACGATGGCCGCAGTGTGGCCTAGCGATGCCACCACGGTGACGACCGCCTCGACAACGTTCTTGACGAAGATGCCGACAGCGGCCACGCCTTTCAGCGCGCCGGCGAGGATTGCTCCACCCTGTGCCGCCGCGCCGGAGCCCTGCCCGGCATCGACGGCAGCGTTGGCATAACCGGACACTGCAGGGATTAGATTCTGGGCGGTCTCGTTCGCGAGCCCCATGGCCACGAACTTGAGCTTGTCCAGCGAGTCGTTGAACTGGCCAGCGCCCGCAGTGGCTGCGCTGCTGAACTCGTTGCCCGTTTTCGCCGCCTCCTCGCCGAGCGCCTCAATGCCGCTGCGTCCGAGGTTGAGCAGTGGAATGAGCCCGGGGCCCAGCCGTTCACCGAAAAGCTCCACCGCGAGACGATTCTTGTCGACGCTGTCTGGCAGGGAGGCGAAGACGGAGGCGAGATCCAAGAGGATCTGGTCGGCGGTTCGCGCCTTGCCAGCAGCGTCGGTGAGCTCGATTCCTAGCTTCTTCAGCACCTCACCGCCGCTGACCACGTCCTTACCCAGCTTAGTGATGCCCTTGCCGAGCAGCTCGATGTCGACGGCGCCGAACTTGGCGGCGTAGGCCAGGCGGGACAGCGACTCCGATGCGACGCCCGTGATCTGCGAGAGCTCATCGATCCGGTCCATTCGGTCAACGGCATCGAACAGCGCCGTAATGCCGCCCGAGACGGTCTGGATACCGATGTAGGCGCCAGCGATGTTGAGCAGCTCCTGACGGACCTGGCCGAGGCCGCTCGACCAGGCAGCGGTATCCGGCGCCGTCTTCGCCGCATCCGCCTTGACCTTTGCCAGCTCGCCACGCAGCACACCCAGCCCCTGCTTGATGTCGGCAAGGTCGGCCGAGATGCGGACCCGCAGGTTGGCGCCGCTGTTGTTGGCCACTACTCGTCCCTCTCCAGTTGCTTCAGGTAGCGAGCCCAGTCGCTCTGCTCGTACTGCGATGCCCGCAGGTTGATCGCTTCATCACGACGCCGTTGGCGTTCGGCGCGGCTGGCCGCCTTTGAGAAGGCAGCGAACTGCGCCAGGGTGTAGCCCTTGATCTCCGTCAATGAATGGCCGGCGCCGACAAGGTGCTGGATGGCGTCTGACCATCCGCGCTTGCCGGCAGGGACGGCGCCGGGCCTGGCGCGAACTTCACCGACTTCATTGCCTGGATAAAAAAATCCCGGTTCACCTCGACGATCACGCGCGCGAGATCGAGCAACTCGGCCGCATTGCGGTTCCCGCCGATGAATTCGGCCGGGCGCCCGGTTGCGATCGCTGCCGCCTCGATGATCGACTCGCCGTGCAGCTCCAGCAGTTCCAGCACCATCACCGTGTCGTCTTCCAGCCATGCTGGGTGCCGCCCTTGCAGGAACTCAGCGATCACGGGCCGCACGAGGCGAGAAAATCGCGGCAGCTGGACAAGGGTGAGCGGCTGGACCTCCAGCTGCTCACCCCGAAACCGGGCCACCCCGGACTGCGGATCCAGGATGTCGAGACCGTCCGTCGACATCAGTCGACCACCACGACCTGGAAGAACTTCGACAGGCCGGCGCCCTTGGACGTATCCGACAGCAGCGAACCGCTGACCTCACCCGCGCCATAGTCCTCGCCCAGCAGGCCCAACGTGGCCAGCACGCCGCCGCTTACCTTGTGCGCGGTCACCCGCACCGGCTTGCCGCTGCGCGCCTCGTTCAGCCCGGACAGCACCATGGTGTACTGCTTGGCCGCGTTGACCATGGCCTCGGTGACGGTGTGAGCGTCGTAGGTGTAGTCCACCTCGAAGTTGGCCGCGCCGGCCACCGGGTCGGTGATCGCGCTGGTGGCCGGGATGTACAGGCCGCCGTTGTCGAGCACGTAGTCATCGCCGGCGTCGTACGGCGTGCCGCCGCCCACCGGCTCGACCGAGGTGATGGTCTTGGCGATCTTGGCCAGCGGCACCCAGCCACCCTTGTAGCCCACCACCGCCTCGGCGCTCGCGTTGCCCGACACCACCTTGGTCGAGGTACCGCGGAGGAACCGCGCGAAGTTCTCGCCATTGAAGTCGTGGAACGTCAGGCTGAACTGCACGTCGTTGACACGGTCGATGCGGTTTCGGATGCCGCCACCGGGGTTGGTGAAGTCCTGCAGCTGCAGCGTGTTGACCTGCGGGGCCAGGTTGAAGACCGAGCAGTTGCCGATCGGCAGGAACGGCGCGGCGGCGCCGAATTCCTTGATCAGGATATGGCCGCTGCCCACGTAGCTGTAATCCGGCTCTTCCATTGTTGCGTACCTCGAGTTATGCCGCGCGGCGGCGGATGGGGATATGACTGGTGTAGGTGATGGCCACGCCGATCCACGCTTGGCCCACCTGCTGCGGCGCCAGCGGCTGGGCCGACTGGTACTGCGGGAACTGGAACCCGACGGGATAGCGGAAGGCCTGGTCCGCCATCGCTTCTTCGATGTCGGTGGTGAGGGCGTCGAGCTTGGCCTGCGCATTCGCCAAGGTGGCCGGCACCTTGGCCAGCACCTGCACCGTGGTCAGGCGACTGGTGTTGCTGCGCGCCGGATCCACCGCGCGGTCCTGCTTGTCCCAGACGACGGCGATGAAGGCCGCCTCGGCCTCACCGATCACCGGCGCCGGCTCGCGCGTCACCGTAAGCCCCGCGTCGGTCAGGTAGCCGTCCGCCACCCGGATGCGCTGCAGGCATTCGGCAATACGCGTCAGCAGCATCTCGCGCGGGCTCACGACTGCACCGCCCACTTGCTGAGCGACTCGTCGCTGCTGTCCACGCGCTGGGCCAGCGTGTACGTGATGCCGTCCACGATGACCGTGCCCGTGACCTCCGGCTCGACCTGCGCACGGCGGAACGTGACGAAGGTGGTGTAGGACGACACCGGCGCGAAGTCGTCGCCGAACTGCGCGATGCCCTTGTCGACCAGCACCTGCACGGTGGTGGGCGTGCCCACCGGCGAGACGTACAGCGCGTCGATGCCACCGACGGCCGCACCCCAGGCGCCGAAGAAGGCCTCGTCGAAGCTCTGCTTGAAGGCGGCCTCACTCATGTGCGCCCCCTGAACTTCGACGACTCGACCGCCTTCTGCAGCTCGCGGTTGAAGTGGAACGGCATCAGCCGGTTCCACTGCCGTTGCGCCAGGGCGAAGATGTCGTAGCGCGGCGTGTAGCGCGCGCTCTTGGTGAAGATGAAGATGCTGCGCACCGCACTGCCGAACCCGGTGGTGATGCGCTCGTAGATGCCGGGCAGCAGCTTGCCGCGGCGCTGCTTGACCACGAAGTAGCTGCCACCGCCGCCCCGCTTGCGCTGACGCGCCAGCCGCTTGTCGCGGCGCGCGTTGGTCTCGTTGGACGTGTAACCCGCCTCCAGGCCAGCGCGCAGCTGCGAGATGATCTGGCGCACCTGCCCGGCGGCGACGTTGCCGAACATGTTCAGGGGCGCGCCGGCGCCTGGCACGGCGAACATGCCGCGCGGCATCAGGCCCGCCGACATCAGCAGGCGCTCCATGCCCTTGAGGCGGCGCTCACCGCCCTGCACCTGCGGCAGCAGGTACTGCGCGGGCGCTGTGCCCTTCGTGGCCTCGTCGCGCAGCTTGATGACGGCATACGGCTTCTGCTTCGTGGCCTTCTCGTACTGCGCCGCGCGCACGGTCAGCGGCGTTGGCCGGTCGAACACGTCGCCCGCCTTGCGAGCCCACACGTTGCGGATCTCGACTGCCGTCGCGTTGCAGGCCTGCACCACTGCGAACGGCAGGTTCTGCCGCTCCAGCTCCGTGAACTGCCGGCTGAGCGCGTTGTCGGCGTCGACTTCGAGGCGGACGAGGCTCACGGCTTCACCTCCGCAGGCTGCTCGTAACAGACGTTGAGCAGGCCTTGAGCGGCCTTCAGTCGGGCGACGGCTTCGCCGTACTGGGCGTCGAAGCCGCCGGCAAGACCAAGAACTCGGCCGATAGCGTCTGCTCGGCCTCGATCGACGAGGGCAAACCCTCCAGCAAGTTCGGTGCCTTGCCAGGCATTGGCTTGCGGACAACGGTCTCGCCAGACGTCCCGCACCCGCTGAGTACCAGCAGCAATAGCAGCGCCAGTACGGCGCCCACGCTCATACGCATCACTCATCTCCTGGGCACGCGTGGCCGCAGCCATGCCCTTCTCGTTGTGATAGGTCGCCTTGGCTTCTGCGGCCTGCACGGCCAGCTGTGCGGATTGCTCTGCCACCGCTCGTGCGTCGCGCGCGACCTCCGCCATGGTTTCGGCGTGGTCAGCCTTGGCCATCTGCAGCCGGTACGACTGCAGCGCAGCGATGCCGCCGAGCGCCAGCGACGCTGCTACCAGGGCGTACAAGACGGGCGCGGTGAGAAAGCGCGTCATGGCGCGTCGTCCCACGTTCCGCCGCCCACGCACCAGGCCGTGAAGCAGGCGCCCAAGAGGAAGCCGACCACGCCGCCTGCGACCGCAGCGATTAGCGCTTGGCCGGTCAAGGCGCATCTCCCAGGCACACGCGCAGCTCGGCCTTCCGGCGGTTGGTCAGCCCACCAACCTCCCGCAGCTGGCCATTCACACGCGCCTTGTTCCACTTCAGCAGTTCGGGGCACCATGCGGCGCCCGGGAACCCCTGATTGATCTTGCGCACAAGCGTGGAGCCGCACGCGTTGGCGACCCCGACGTTGTAGGTCCAGCTCGTGATCGCCGCCATCTCGTGCACCTGCACGGGCCGGGAGATGCAGCGGGACACGCCGGCGTAGTGCTTGCCGATCTCGGTGTCCAGCAGCACATCGCACTCCGCATCGGAATAGCGACGGCCAGGGATGACCGCCTTGCCCGTCACGCCTTCGCACACCGTCCAGATGCCGACGAGATCTCGGTAGGGCACATGCTCCCTGCCCTCCCACGGCTTGATGATGCCTGCGGCGAGCGCCAACACTGCAGCGACGAACGCTCCGGCTGCGGGAGCGACGGGTACCGATCGCGTGGTAGCGCGGTTAGCCATTGCCGCGCACCCGACCGTAGAGCCGACGCACATCGGCCCAGCGGCTCTTCCACCAGCCCAGCCACTCGCCCCAGTTCTTGACCACCGTGGTGAACAGCAGCGATGCCGTGTACAGCACGGAAAGCCAGACGAGGATCGACTGCGGGGAGATGGCGCCCACCTCCGTCGCGGCGGCGACCACGGCTGGCGGTGCGACTTTCGCACCCATGACCGCAAGGTCCTGGCTGATCTGTTCTTTCACGAGGGTCCCCTGTGGACGCTTCATAGGAGGCCCCACCGCCGCGCACGCCACCCGGGATCTGTGCGCGACGGTGGGCCGGGCTTAGGCTTGCAGGCTGCCGGCGCCGGGCAGCAGCTTCACCTTGACGGTCGTCGCGCTCGATCCGGCGGTCTCGACCGCAATCGCGCCGCCGACGAGATCGCCGGTCGAAGCGCCGCTGGCGATAAAGGAGCCGGTGGCGACATCCCAGATCGGCTTCGACCAGGCGTTGATGGCGGCGCCGGTTGCCTTGGGCATTTCCCAGACGCCCTCGACACCGGCCTCACCGGCGCTCCCGTTGGCAACCGTGGTGAGCGATACGCCCAGGAGCGTCCCCAGCAGCACACCACTGCCGGACGACGTGTCGGCGGCGGCGGTGAACGTCAGGTGCTCGCCGGGCTTGATGTAGTTCTTGGCCATGTTCGTATCCTCGATTCGTGGCCCGGACGCGGCCTGCGTCCGGGCCTGGGTGAGAGCCCGTTACTGGCCCGCGTTGCGGATGGCGCCCTTGTAGCCGACGGCGCCGACGCCGTAGCGGTGGACCACCTTCCAGGCCACACCGTCGGTGCGGAAGTTGATTTCCTGCTCCAGCGTCGGGGTCTGCACGCCGTTGAGGAACGCGACCTCGACGACCGGCTCCAGGTTGGGATCGGCCAGCATCATCCAGGCCGTACCGCTGAGGCGCGGACTGTCGATGACGTCGGTGAACAGGCCGCGCACGACGTTCGGCTTGCGCTGCTGCTTGTTCGACTCGTCGTTGTATTCCTGCGCGTTGAGCTCGCGGGCGGTGCTGCCCAGCGCGAGCGGACCCAGGAACAGCGAGGGAACGATGTCCAGGAAATCGTTGCCGCCGGCATCCTTCTGCTGCGCCATCTGCTGGCGGCCTGCGTCGATGAGGGCGATCGTCGGCGCACCGCCCGTGCCAGCGATGTTGCCGTGGTCGGCGTGGAACAGCGTCTTGCCATCGCTCATCAGCGGACCCAGACCCGCATTCAGGGCGAAGAGCGCGTAGACATCCTTCTCGATCGTGCGCGCCGCCGCCTGGCCCAGCGCGGTGGTCGGACGCGAGAAGGCGCCGAGGTCATCGTTGACCAGAACTTCCGGCGTGATCTGCAGGATGCGACCCTTGCGGGCGCCCTGGATCGTCTCCTTGGCAGCGTCCGACATGACGCCGTTCTCGTACTCGCCCTCTTCGTTCACCGCCTTGAGGTCGGAGAAGGAACCCATGTGGTAGCGGTTGTGCGGACGGTAGTCGCTCAGCGTGCCGGTGACACAGAAGCGCGACCAGGTGAACTGCTGCAGCCGGTAGGCGGTCAGCAGCATGCGGTGCAGCACGTTCTCCAGGATGATCGGGAAATCGCCCGTGCTCTGCGCCAGCGCCTGGCGGGAGATCTGGTCACGATCCATGTTGCGGGTGTTCACGCCGGATGCGATCAGGGACTGTTCCGCCACGATGTACAGGGGCTGATGCGCCGCCGGGTTGTCCTGCCGCGCCGCCTGGGCGGCAGCACCCTCCAGGATGCCGGCGCGCGCCAAGATGCCGTCGGCGATGCGCTGACGACGGATGTCGTTCTCGTCGGCGGTCACGCGACCATCGCCGCCGTTCCCGCGGCTGGGCGCTGCGGCGAGCGGCGTGGCGCCGTTCGGCAACCGCTGGAGCAGGCGCGCCTGCGCCTGCTCGACCGTCATGCGCGGATCGGCCAGGCAGGTGGATTCCAGCTCGCGCACGCCGGGCACATCATGGAACGCGGCGAATACGCCACGGATGCTCTCGTTGCGGGCGGCGAGCTGCGCGATCGGGTCGTCGATGGCGACGACGGGAGCCGGAGCCGGGACCGGCGCAGGAGTCACGGCAACCGCAGGGGCCGGGGTGGGATTGTTGCCCTGCGAGGACGGCTGGTTGCCGGCCTGCGCGAGGATCAGGTTGCACTGGTGCTTCATGGTCGAGTCCTCGATATGGGCGAACACCGCCCTCTGGTGAGCTCCGCTGAGCGCGGCGAAGGCAGACGCGGTGACTGTCGTCTGGATGTACTGGCGCAGGGATGCCGTGACATCGCTGCGCTCGGAAGTGGAGATGGCTTGGACGTAGGAAAGCAGGGCAGCTGCCGCCGCCTCGTCGCTGGGGGCGGGCGAAACGTTGGCCTCGATGATCTCGTCTGCGAGACCTGCGGCGACCATCTGCTCCGCCGTGTACCAGTGGTCGCGGCGGTCCGTCAGCTGAGCCTCGATGTCGGCAGGCGCGGTCGCCCGGGCGGTGTAGCCGCTCAGCATCGAGGTGGTGATGGTGTCCAGCATCGCGGCTGCGTCGCGCAGGTCGTCCGCATAGCCCCAGCGACCACTCTGCGGACCGTGCAGCATCATTGTGGCGTTGCGGTGTACCTTGCGGGTCGCGCCCACCTGGGCAATTAGGCTGGCAATCGACGCTGCCACGCCATCGATCGTCACATTGACGGTGGCCGGATGGGCAGCGAGCGCGTTGAAGATGGCAAGGCCATCGCTTACGACGCCGCCGTCGGAGTTGATGCGCACGTTGATCGTGGAGGCGGTGACCGCCGCGAGCTGCTCGACGATACTGGCCGCGGTGATGCCGTCGGCCCAGAAGTAGTCGCCGATCGGGCCGTAGATCAACAGGTCAACCTGCGTGGTGCTGACCGTGTTGAGCGCGATCACCGAACGGCCTCGTGCGTCGGGTGCGATCTGATCTAGGCCGACGTTGTCGAGGGCGTAGATCGCGCCCAGGATGCATGCGGCGAGCACACTGGTCTTCATTGCTGTTCTTCCTCTTCATTGGGTTCCGTGGCCAGGCGCGAACCTGGTGCACGGGCTTGAGTGAGGCCGGCGGCAGAGACTTGCCGCGGGTCGGTGTCGAGGATGATTCCGAGGTCCTCTGCCCAGCGGCGCTCGATCGCGATCTGTTCCAAGGTGTCGTACATGCGATCGCCTCGCTCGGCGATCACACGCGACAGCGACTTCACACCGCCGCGCACGGCCATCGAAATTCCCTGCATCTCGTGGACGGGGTTGATCCATGGCATGGGCGGCGGCAAGTAGTCCGCGCCGATGGCGCTCGCCAAGGTGACGCCAGGCGGAAGCACCAGCTCACCGGACACGACCGCCATGGCGATGAGGCGCTCGTACACGGGACGCACCATCTGGGACACGAACTCGTAGGCGAGCACGCCGTAGGCACCGTACTGCTCGACCAGCTCCTGCCGCTGTGCGCTGTAGGTGCCGTTGTAGTTCTTGGACAGCGACGAGAACGAGATGCGCATCGGCGCTGCGATTGCACGCAGCTGGCCGTTGCGATACGGCTCCAGGTTGGGATTCGGCCGCTTGCTGTCGATCGACTGCACCGACTCGCCAGGACGGAGGTCGTCAAACACCATGCCAGGCTGGAAGCGCATCTTGCGCTTGCCGGCACTCGCGAATCCCTCCGCGTCGTAGAGGGTCGGGTCGCCCTTGATGATGACCGCCGCCATGCTGGCCGCGATCTTCGCGGCGATGCGTTCGGACTCCTCGTAGTCCTTCAGGTCCTCGATGCGCGTGAACGTCGACGCGAGGATCGAGACGCCGCGCACTTGGCCGATGCGATCGATGGTGCGGACGTGTCGGATCAAGTCCGCGGACACGCGCTTCGTTTCCGGACGGAAGACGGCGGCGTCGCCCGGATGCTGCTTGTACACATGGAACGCGACTGCCCTGCCCCAGGCGTTCCGCTCGACGCCCTGGAGGATGCGACGTGCGCTGTCGTCGAGGTCCAGAGGGACGAGATCCGGCTCCATCAGCTCCAGCGAGAACGGGACCGCGGAACCGTGCTCGAGGAACGGCACGAACCCGCGCAGCTCCTGCGCGAAGGCTTCGCCATCGCGGAGCCACGTGCGGGCCAGCAGGCGTTGAACGCTCGCCCAGTCGTGCATCCACGTGACTTCGGGCCGCTTTGCCCATGCCTGGTAGAGCGGCATGATCTGGTCGACGACGGACTCGACGACGTTACCGTCGGCATCGCGCGGGGTGGGCACGATGTTGATGCCGCTCGGCCCGATGATGTTCTGGACCAGGGTGGACAGGCCACCGCTGATAATGTCGTGGTTGCGATCGAGGTGACGCGCCTGGTTCCGAAGTGCGGTGCCGGTCAGGGAGACGATCGCATTGCCACTGCCGGCTTCGCGCGCCTGGCCACGAAGATGGGTCGCCTCGGCCGCTTCGTAGGCCTGCCGATAGGCGACGGCACGGATGCGGTGTTGAGCGCGCGACGCCGCCCACCCGGGCGCCCACTGCAGGAGCGCGCGGTCAAAAGCGGCGGCCATGCGCGAAAGCTGGGGCATGCGCCTTGCGACCGGCGTGCTCAACGGCCGCACCCGCTGAAATCGGCGATCGCAACGCCGGCGGTTCCGCCGGCGGAGGCGGCCTGCTCTGCGTTGGCGCGGCGCATCCACTTGTCGAGTTCCGTGCTGATCCAGTTCGCATCGGCGCGGGTCAGTTGCCGCTCGCCAAGACGCACTGCTTGGCCAGACACCACCTTGCGGTAGGCGTCCTGCAACAGGGCAACTTGTTCGGTGGCGAAGCTCATGGGCGGCTAGGTTGCCGACCCGAGTGCGCACAATCTCGGGGAAACGTACGCACCCCCCCTCCCCCCGCGTGATCACACCTCGCTGTCGAGTAGGCGGTATACGGTCTGACGGCTGATGCGGTACTTCCGGCAGAGCGCCCGCATGGACATGGTCTTGAAATCGGCGCGGATCTCATCCACCGGGTAAGTCACAGCGGAGGGGATGTAGAGATCCTGCGACGGGTATTCCTCTACGAGGTACGCCACGACTGCGTCGACGATGGCCTTGATCTGGTCGGCATCCGTCCGCAAGCGGATCGCGGCGCCAATGGCCAGCTCGTCGGACAGCTGATCGATCCGGGCTTTGGCGCGAGCGGTGTTGCGGCTCACAGTCGGCTGCTCCACCGGCCAGAACCAAACGCATCCTCTTCGCGGGGCGTTTCACGGGAATCCGCGCGCTTCGGTTGAGGATCGGGCGCGCTCGGTGTTTCACGGGAATCCAAGGCGTGCTTCCCGATGCTGGCCAGCAGCTGGGCGGCGCGCGCATCCCACTGCGCGCGCGTCCACTGTGGAAGGCGCAGCTCCGGATGCAGCGTGGCGGCGTAGGCGTAGACCCACGTGTCGAGGGGCTCGTTGCGCGGGCTGCCACGCTTGGCCACGTAGCGGTTCTTTCGCGGGTCGAAGGTCTCGCTGGTCAGGCCGCCGAAGTACTCAAGCGAGAGCTGGTCTGAGAAGCGCATGCGGCGGTCGTCCAGCTCGCGGTCCTCGTCGGCTCCGAGCCAACCGTACAGCATGTTCTTGATGGTGACCGTGCCGACCTGGTAGACCATCACGCCGCGCTTGTCGTACACGCCGCGCCAGTTGATGTCCTGCAGCTTTCCCTTGCCGATGGCGGGCGCGTTGCTCGACTTGGCGCCGAAGATCGCCATGTGCCGGCGGCCGCCGCGGCGATCACGCACGTAGGCCTTCACCGCTTCGGTGCGGTGGCCGAGGATGTCCTGCGCGCTGGCGTCGACGCGCAGCAGCGCGCCGTCCTCTCTGTCGATAGGTTCGTTGAGGAGTTCGGTCAGTGCGACCCAAACCTCGTCGTTGGCCGGATCGCCGGGCAGCTCCACGTAGTCGATGGTCCAGCAGCGCAAGCCACCCTTCGGTGCCCTGCCCCAGCCTATGCGGTGGACGGCGAGGCGGTTGTCCTGCGTGTCGACGCCGGCGGTGACGGCGACCACCCAGTGCGGCACCGGGCGCAGTGCGCGCGCCTCGGCGCGCTCCGCCACCAGGTTCTGTTTGACCGCTCGCATGGCCGGGTCTTCCCAGGCCTCGGCCAGGCGGTCGTTGACGAAGGTCTTGAGCTTGGCGGGGTCGCCCTGGGCGTCCAGCCACATGTGCACCAGGTCCAGCCAGCGCGGCCCCAGGCCGAGCGGGTAGTACAGGCAGTTGGCGCGGTAGCCGCGGATCTTGCGCTCCGGGTGCGTGGGCACCCAGCCGATGCCGAGCTCGCCGGCCTGCTGACGCGCGTGCGCCTGCGCGATCATCGCAGTCTTCTGGTATTCCTCGATCACCACGCCGCACTCGCGGCAGCCGTACCAGCAGCGCGAGGCCTCCGGTGTCCACTGCAGGCCGCTCCACTCCAGCGGCTGCTTCGCGTCGCAGTCCGGGCATGCCACGTGGAACAGGCGCTGGTCGGACTTGTCCCATAGCGCGGTGAGGCGGCAGGTGCCGACCGTGTCCGGCGTGCCGACCTTGAGCCGCTTGTACGTGCTGGGGAAGGCCGAGTTGCGGCCGTTGAGCATCTCGTCCGGATCATCGCCCGTCTTGAGCGCGACGGCGAAGCTGGAGAACTCGTCGACCAGCATGCGCTTGACGCTGGTGGACTTGAGGCGCGTGGGATTGCCTGCGTGCTCGATGTAGAGCTGGCCGCCCTCGAAATCCTTGAACGCACGGCGGTTGCTCGACTCGCGGCTGGCCAGGCTGGTGAGCACGCGCTGCACGGACGGGCAGCTGTCGATCAGCGGATTGAGCTTCTGGTCGATCCACTTGTTCATCGACACTTCGCCCGGCAGCACCACCATGGTCGGGCCAGGGTCCTCGCACATGGCGTACGCCAGCACGTTGGTCTCGATCTCCGACTTGCCGAACTGGATGGGCAGCAGCGCCACCGCCTCGTGGACAGCGCTGCGCGCGGACTGGCTGTCCATGATCTCGATCTGCAGCGGGTTGCGATCGTTACGCCACTGCCCCGCCATCTGGCTGCCCTTGCCGGACAGGATGCGGTTCTTCTCCGCCCACTCGCTGACACGCATGGGGATGCGCGGCGCGATGGCGCGGCCGACGGCGGAGAAGATGATGGTGCGGGCGCTGGCCGTCACCGTGCTTCTTCCTTGGCGATGGCGGTCGCCTTACGCGCGAACTCGCGCTCGATGTGTTCGATGGCGTCGCGCAGGATCACGCGCACGCGGTCTTCGTCCTGCTCGGCCGCCAGCTGCGGCGCCAGGATCGCCGGCAGGTTGTCCAAGTCGGCACGCATGGCGGTGACGGCGTCGGCAATCGCCGAGCGGACCTCGTCGACGGGAAGCAGCTGACCCAGCTCGACCGCCTCGTCACGCAGCAGCTTGCGTGCCTTCGCCTCCTCGGCCTGCGCCTGGGCAAGCGCGCGGCGCTTGGCCAGCGGATCGTCCTGTGCGGGCGCCAGCGGCGCCTCCGCGTCGTCCGGCTCACTGGGCGCCGACGCAGCCTCAAGGGCGACGGCAGCGCCCCGTGCGGCTGCGTGGCGCGCCGCCACGCCCGCCTTGGACGGGTCGGCCGTCTCGCCCAGCAGCTTGCGGCTCTCTGCCAGCAGGAAGCGTTTGCCGTCGGCCGAGCGCACCAGGCGTCCCTCGCCCTTGAGTTGGGTGATGTAGGAAGGCGCCACGCCCAGGATGTGGGCCAGTTGCTTCGCGGTGACCTCGTTCGCGACGCTCATGCCCTCCTGCCCCTCTCTTCCCTTCCTTTCAGCGCAAGCGGGAGAGTCATTGGCGCGCGCGCGCGACCGCCTGTGCAGGGTGTGCAGGCAGCTGTGCAGGGTGATGGAATCGCGGGATGCAACAGGGACGGGGCCTGTGCAGGGTGTGCAGGGTGTGCAGGGGGGCATATACGCGAGAGCGCTTCGCCGCGCGTGATGTGGAAGGCGTGGCGCTCACGCGCGCCCGCGCCTATATAGGGCCTGCACACCCTGCACACCCTGCACAGGCCCTGTGCCGCAAGGGTTTCACTCTTGTTGCTACCCTGAACTGGTGACTGCACACCCTGAACAATGGAGGTCATGCACCCCCCTTGTAGGCGTTGAGGTCGGCACGCACCTGCACCACCTGGTCACCAAGCCACATCTTTTCGCTGATCCCGTCCGGAGGGGCAGTCAAGCCAAGCATCAGGAACGAATGCAGGCCGCGCTCTTCCTGACCGATGAAGTACCGCTTTCGATTGGCTTTAGGCGGCGCCACACCCCGCTTCCGCACCAGGGCGTTGACGAACTTCGACGACGGCGCGGCGCGGGTGCCGGCGCGGTGGCACCAGACCTTGTAGACCTCGTACCAGTCCTCGGTGAGCCCGGGCCGCGGCTTGATGCTGTGGATCTCCTGCCCATACAACTCATCGAAGAACCGGAGAGGCGTGTCCAGGCCAAGGCTGATCAGCTCGTCGCGCGCCTCCGTGTGCGGCGGCAGCGTGCCCGGACCTAAGTCGCCCAGATCCAGCGACAACAAGTGCGCGTGCAGCGCGGCCACACCACCGTCGGCCAGTTCCTGCAGGACGGCGCGGTAGAACTCGGCCGACAACTTGTCCGGCGTCCAGATCACGGCGTGCCGGCGGTCGTCCTCCTCGAGGACCACGGGCATGGCTTCGTTCGACAGGAACACGATGTTGACGTGGTTCCGCTCGTCGTACGCCGCCATGTTCTTCGGGTTGATGCGGATCCACTCGCCGGTGATGAACGCCTTGAGCTTGTTCTTTACGTGGTAGAGGTCGGAGCGCGCGATCACCTCGTCGGCGATCAGGAACAGCTTGCGGCTGGCCCAGTCGTTGAAGCGGTCCTCGATGGCGGACTGGTCGATGATCCGGCCGTACTGGCCATAGATCCCCATCAGCGCTTCGAAGAACATGTTCTTGCCCGTGCCCTGCGGACCGTGCAGCACCAGCGTGGTCTTCATCTTGGCGCCGGGGTGCTGGATGGGATACGCCACCCAGCGCAACACCCAGTGATAGAGCTCTTTCGCGTTGCGATCGGCGCTGCACATGTGCCACAGCAGCTGCAGCAGCTTCTCGCAGGCGCCTGGTCGCGGCGTGGTCGGCCAGCCGGCCCACAGGTTGCAGGTGATATTGGGATCGTCGCCGGCGGGATCGAAGCCCACCTCGCGCACGCGCACGATGCGCCGGCGCGGCGATTCCTGCCAGTCGCGGTGCACGTCCTTCCGCAGGCACATGTCGCGCATGTCCGACAGCGACATCAGGCAGTGCTCCTGGTGGTCGAACACCGTCCCGCCCTGCCCGGCCACCAGCGAGAAGCGCGCCAGCAGTTCCTGACTCGATTCGACTGGCCGCAGCGGCGCGTCCCCCGCGCCCCCGGTGGTGGTGGTGACGCGCGGCGCCTGCGGCCGGCCCCACGCAAGATCCGTGAGGCGGGCTTCGACCTGCGTGCGGACTACGTGCAGGCCTTCGGCCTGGTAGAGGTCGTTGAAGTCGTTGACCTTGTGGCCACGCTCGAGGAACTTCGCGCGTCGACCGGCTTCGTCCTCGAACCGCGGCAGCAGCCAGGCGCCGTTGTGTGCCAACGCCGCGGCCGACGCGGCGGCCACGCCGGCGTTGGTGAGGCGGTGTTCCTCGCCGCATTCCGGGCAGGTGGCCGGGTGATCATCCAGGATGAAGCGCGTGCCGCACTTCTTGTGCCGCGCCAGGATGTCGTCGTCGGCGCAGATCAGCAGCCGCGCGCGTGGATACTGCTTGCGCAGCGCCGCGCAGACCGCGTCGATGTTGCCGGCGTCGAACACGACGGCGACGGGATAGGTGGTGGCCTCGTACAGGGTGGCGCCGGTGGCGTAGCCTTCGGCCACCAGGATCAGCCAGTCGGGCGACCCGATCAGGTGGAAGTGGCCCTTCTTTGCCAGGCCGGCTGGCCAGAACTCCTTCTCGGGCTTCTGCTGCTCGGCGGCTTCCTGCCTGGTGCGCAGCAGCTGCAGGCCGTGCAGGCCGCCGCCGGCATCGAGCACCGGTACCACGGCGGCGCCCTTCGGCGAGTAGCGCAGGCCGTGGCCACGCACGCCCTTGCGTTTCAGGTACTCGGCGTCGCCGTCGACGGCCAGGCGCGACCACATGTTGCGGGCGTGGCGCGCTGCAGCTTCGTGTCGGCGGCGCTCTTCGGCCCGGGCACGCTCGCGGTCCTCGCGAAGACGCTTCGTCAAGGCAGCGCGCTGCTCATCGGTGAACTCGCGATCGCGCTTCCGTAGCTCTACCTTCTGCGCGCCGTTGTCGTTCGCGTGCCAGATGCCGTACGTTCCGACGATCAGCACGTCGCCGCCCGGCGGCGCGAATTCGTGGAGCGTGTACCAGCCGCGTTTCTCGCGGCCACCGCCTTCGGTGCGCACGCGGATCATGCGCCCGCTGGTATCCAGTTGATCGATCAGCAGGCCGAAGCCGCGTAGTTGCTCGAGGACGTCGTCGTAGTTGACTGCCATTTCAGTAACCGACGACCCCACTGACTACCCCAGAAACGGGGTCCGAATTACCCGCATAGGCCCCCTCCAGGGAGGACCCATGCACGGGCCCGTTCAGGTTCGACCGCGTGTCGAGGGTTACTGAACTGCCATGCGTCGACGCGCGCGTTCCGCTCTCACGCCGAGGGGGCCGGGGATTCGACAGGCGATGCAGGGTCACTCGCCACCCCGCAGCGGCAGCGCCCGCTGTGCGGAGCGACGCGCGTCATCCTCTATGGCGATGCGGTCGTACTCGGCAATGGCCTGCTCGTGGGTCAGCGCATGCGCATCGTCGTACAGCGCCGCCATGGCAGCGAGCAGCCCCGGCGCGCAACGGCGGGCATTCGGCAAGCCCGGCACGAGCGGGCGGTAGTGACTCCCCCTGTTCCCCATGCTCAGCTCCCCTGCTCCACCATGCTCTCGATGCGGCGCAGGAGCGCCGTGAGTTTGGTCTGCGCGCGGTGCACGGCGCCCTTGATGCCCACGTACTCGGCCGGCGTCAGCACGCCATCGGCGAAGGCCTGGTGGATGGCCGTGCCCAGGTCGCCTTGCTTCGACCACACGGCGGCTACCATCTCCAGCACAGCCATGTCGGATGCATCGGTGTCGTCTGCCGTGGGCAGGTCCAGCACGATGCGACCACACTCGCTGGCCGCCGCACGAAGGATGCGATCGTCTTCCGTCAGGGCGCTGATGCGCACCGCCTCACGCAAGCTCAGGTGGTGCGTGGTGTTGTTGGTGTTGACCTTGTTCCGCAGGACGGCGGCGGACATGCCCAGGCGAGGCGCGAGGGATTCACTACCGCCGGGGTAGTCGTGCACCACAGCGTGGGCGGCGTCGTCAATGTTCACCAGAGGCCTCCGCGAACGTAGCTCACCAGGACAGCCGGGCGCACGATGGCGCCATGTCCAACGTCATCCCGTTCCCCGCCCGTCTTGCCCTCACCGTGCTGCGCGCATTCCACGTGCGCACCGGTGCCGGCGCGCTGGTCGCAGTGTTCTTTGGTCCCCTGCCACGCCTCCCAGGCGAAGGTGCCGGCCAGTGCCAGGACGGTGAGAGCCAACGCCAGCCTGAGGAACTTCGCCGTGGTCACGACTGAGTCGCGCCGCCGATCCTTCGCTTCTGGCCAGCGGCCCTGCAGGCGACGGGCGGTGCTGGTATCCAGCGCCATACCGAGGATGTCGGCGTCGGTGAGGGTGCGGCGGGAGCGAGGCATCTCAGTTGGCCCCTACCGCATCGGCCTGCTGCGTCAGAAGGTCCTGGAAGCAGTCCGGCCTCTTGACCATCGCAGTGAGCACGCGCTTCTCGGGCACTACCCCATCGCCCCACTGGTTGACCGCCGATTGGGTGACGCCGAAGAAGGCGGCCAGATCCACGTCCAGCTCAATGCCAAGGCGGGCCTTGAGGTCTTGCTTTGTCAGGGGGGCTGTCATGGGCGCCGATCTTAAGCGCACTAAAGGCAAATGGTCAAGCGGTCTAAAGCTTTGCGGACTTAAGCTGTCTAAATGAACCCTTCGACGCTAGGCCAACGCCTCAAGGCCGCCATGGATGCCTGCGGAAAGAACGCCGCCGCAGTCGCGGGCGATGCTGGCACTACTGAGGGGACGATCTCGAACTGGGTCAACGACTCAGTGAGTCCCGACAACGTAAAGGCAGCCATGCTCTTCGCGATCGCGGACGCCGTAAAGGAAGACCCCCGTTACCTACTGGGCGGCTCTCGTCGGACGGTCACCCCGCTCAGATTGCGAGAAGTCGAGGCTCCTCCATACATCGCCGAGTCGTCTCAGCTGGTGCAACTGGAGGCTTGGAAGATCGCATTCCAGCTGGTAGCCGAAGCATTGGGGAACGATCTCACGCTACCACCCGACAAGCAGGCAGAAGTGACGCTGTTGACCCACGATCTGCTCACAGAGGGAATGCCCAGGGCGAAGGTGCTGCGCTTCGTTCGCGCTGCCGCGGCATAAGCCGCACAGGATTCATCCATGTCAGACAAGGTTGCACGGCTCCGTCAGTTGATGGCCGATGCTGTACCGCGCCCTGCCGCCCGCTCGCAAGCCGAGGAAGACATGTGGGCACGCTATGCGCAGCACGCAGCCAATGCTCCCGAGCCATTCTCGCTCGACGATACTCAGCGGGCACTCGACGTTCGCGCGATTAACCGCATTGCGACTTGGTACAACGCCAGTTCGGCGTTGATAGCTTGGCTGGATAAGGCCGGAGCCAGTTGCATCAGCGGCTTGGACGACGAACAGGTCAGCAACCTTCGCGCCTACATGCAACAGATCGAAGACTGTGCTCAGTCCGGCTTCGACTCGCCGTTCGCGCCCACCGCGGGGTAAAACCAGCCCTTACGGAATCCTCGGTTGATAGTTCATCGGCTCTGCCGACGCTGGCTGCGCCTGTTGAGCATTCGATGCGCCAGCCCCTTTGCAGACGATGATCAAATTTCCGTCGTAATCCCCAAGGCCCCAGTAGTCCTTCTGATCGACTTCGACCGCGTATCCAGAGGGGCACACCTGCGCGGCTTTCTCGTAACACTGTGAAGTGACTTCGCACCAGACCTTGTAGCCACGCGCCCCTGACGGCGCGGTCAGGGGTTTAGCGGTGGTGCATCCGACCAGCGCAATTGAAGCAACCAGCGTCATTGCAAAGCGCATCGTGATCTCCCTATGCCGATGTTTGCAGGCCCGGCCTGGCATTTTCCGACCTGCAGCACCGCAAAAAAGCAGCGCCAAGCCGAACATACATCACTGAAACTTTAGTGCGATTGACTCCTGAACTTTAGCGTGCTTTAGTACGCCGGCCAGCCCACCAGCTGGCGGGCGACCGGCGGGTCGCCACCCTGCCGGACCTCCCCCTCCGGCCGCTGACCGGCCCCTCCCCAGGCCATAGGCACTGACCCGCCGGCGCCCTCCCTTCATACGGAGAGCGCCATGTCCAACGCCGCAGCCCGCGTCACCTACCCCACCGGCGACGCCGCCACCAGCCTGACCGTCGTCGACACGACCGCCGGCCTGGAATGGCTGCGCAAGCCGCTGGCCGGTCGCTACGAACACCAGCAGGCCATCGACGCCTGCGAAGCCGTGGCCCTCGTGGGCGGAGGCTTCCGCCTGCCCACCCGCGCCGAGCTGCTGACGCTGGTCGACATCACCAAGTTCGACCCGGCCATCGACACCGAGGCCTTCCCCGACATCAAGGGCGGCTGGTTCTGGACCAGCGACCTGTGCGCCTGGTCTTCGGCGTCCGCGTGGTACGTCTACTTCAACTACGGCGGCGTCTACTACAGCCACCGCAACTACGACGGGTTCGCGTTGGCCGTGCGCCGCGTCGGTCAGTAATCGGCCCCTCTGCCTACCTGACCGGAGACGCTGCCATGTTCGACGCCTGCACCCCGTCCGACGACCAGCAGACCGACACGCTGGTCCCGCTTCCGCACGCCGCTGCGCGCTGCCTGCGCGCCTGCAGCAGCCACGACCACGCGCATGCCGAGCAGCTGCGCGCGGGCCACAACCGCCGCCACGTGCCGCGCCTGCACGTGCGTAGCGAGCGCGAGGAAGTGCGCGCCCGCGAGCTGGCCAGGGAGGCGCGCTGATGGCCGCCTTCGCGATCGACCTGGAAGCCGTGCGACGCGCCCACCGCGAGCTGGACCGCGCCGGCCTACCCAACCTGCGCCGCGACGCCACGCGCCTGGTGATCTCCGAGAACCAGCACGGCCGCACGGGCAACTACGTGGCCAGCCACATCCGCCTGCTGCGCATGCAGGCCGAGCAAGTGCAAGGCGGTGCGGCATGAAGACCGACTATCGCAACCACCAGCCCAGCGCCAACCGCAGCGCTCACCGAACGGCACAGATGGCCTTTCGGATCGCAGCGGCTTTCCCGCACGCCACGCCGTCCGTGGCGCAACTGCGCGACCACTTCGGCATGTCGCGCGCAACCGCTTATCGCTGGATCGCTGCAATGAAGGCGGCGCGAGGGGTGGCGGCATGAGCACGCTCTGGCTGATCACCTACTCCATCCACGGCCAGGCTCGCCAGGCGGCATTCGGTCATAACGCCATCGCCGACTACCGCGCGATCGATCCCAACGCCACGGTGCGCGAGATCCCGCTGGCCACCCTCGCGCCGCTGATCGATCTGGCACGTGCTTTCGTCGACAACATCGACGAGTGGGATGGCGAGCCCGCCCCTGGCATGCGCTGGTACCGCGAATACCACGCAGCCAGGCAACAGCTGCAGGCGCTGGGAGAGAGGGCATGAGCCCCGCCACTCTGGCCTGCATGCTCCTGGTGATCAGCCTGCTGATCGCCGAGGCGTGCCTCACCCGGAGGCCGCGCGCATGAAAGAAGCGCCCACCTTCGACCGTCGCAGCGATGTGCCCAACGCACCGCTGCCGCCCTACCTGCACCTGCAGGACCACAGCGCCTGCGACCACCACCCGTGCTCGGCCTGCATCGGTGTGCGCATCGTCAAAGGCAATCGCGACATCGAGCCCAGCAGCTGGTGGGCGCTCGCAACCAGGAGCCACGCATGATCACCCTCATCCTTGCCGCGACCGTCGTCGCACTGCAGATCCTGCTCGTCGTACTGGTCACCCGCCGCCACGATCGCGATCTGGCCGACGCCGAGGCCCGCGCCGACGACCACAGCATCACCCTGCAGCAGCGCGCCGACGCCGTCGCCATCGCCCACCAGGCATCGCTGGACAACCTCAAGCGCCTGCGTCTGGTGCGCGACGAAGATCGCAAGCGCCTGTGGCTGAGCGTGCGCGACGCCTGCGACGCCGAGATCCAGGACGTGCACGCCGCCCTGCAGGCAGGTGTCGCATGAAGCGCACGCCGTTCCTGGGCGCGCTGGAGAGCATCCAGCACACCACGCCCGACTTCACCCCGCCAACCCGCATGCGCCTGCGCGCGGCCGGTGCCATCGGCTGGCTGCTGCTGGCCACCCTGATCGTCCTCACCCTGGCCGCCGCCGGCGGCCGCTGGAGCTGACATGCCCGAATTGCAGCCCAAGATGCGCGACGCCCTCCTGGCCGCCATCGCCACGCCTTCCCATACGCTGCAGCGCGCCTGCGGCGGGTACGTCGCCCTGGGCACGTCCACGGTGAAGCACAGCGGCCCGAAGCTGTTCCAGGCCTTCACCCGCCGCACCGTCAACCGCCTGCTCGACGCCGGCCTGGTGACCTTCGACGAGCCGGAGTTCCCCACCCGCATCACGTTGACCGATGCCGGCGTGCGCAGCGCGCAACAGTTGGCACAGGCGGGTGCGAAGTGAAGCGCCTCGCCGACTTCCTGTTCCAGATGCTGCTGACCAGTGTTGCCAGCCGCCGACCGCCTGACTTCGTGGTGGGCGCCGATGGACCTGGTGGCGCCTACCTCCTCCGGTGGTTCCTGACGCCGTGGCGCGAATGGCAGAGCCGTCTCGGCAAGCGCGCTGAGGTCAACCCGACGCGCTTCAACATCGCGATGCAGCGCGCCGCACGCCTGCTGCCCAATCTCTACCTGCACAAGTTCCTGCGCGACGATGACGACCGGGCGCTGCATGACCATCCGAGTTTCGCAGTGAGCTTCATCCTGCGAACCGGCTATGTAGAGCACACCATCGCTGACGGCGGGATCCACGTCCGCACGCAATACCAGGCCGGGAGCCTCCGCTTCATGCGCACCGTCCATGCGCATCGCATCGAGCTGCTGCGCAAGGTCGTCCCTGGCGGTAGTTCGCATGTGCAGCTGAGCGACCCCGTGGAGCCATGCTGGACGCTATTTCTCTTCGGACCCACCGTGCGCGAATGGGGCTTCCATTGCCCTGAGCGGGGATGGGTGCACTGGAAGGCCTTCACCGCTGCAGGCAAGCCTGGTGAGGTTGGTCCGGGGTGTGGCGAATGATCCTGCCCCCTCGCAGCCGCCAGAAGCAGGCCGAGAGCGACGCCATCGCGGCCGACGTCGCGCGCTTCCTCAAGAAGAAGGGCAACGCCATCGAAGTGCTGGGCAACTCGCCCATCCGCGAGGGCAAGTCGATGAAGGCCATCGAGCGCGCCAAGCTGCTGCTGATCAAGCGGCAGAACCGCGAGCGCCGTCGACGAAGGCTGTCAGACGAAGAGGAATGACCACGCCATCCGCCCCGCGCCTGGGCAAGCAACTGAGGCGTGCCAACCAGCTGCTGCGAGACGCCGAGCGCGTCTTCCACGACCTACCCGACCACCACTGCCCTCGCCTGCTGCTGGAACGCATCCAGCTGCACCTGGCGAAGGACCAACCACCGCCTGGAGAACCCGAATGCCCAAAGAACTGACCGGACCCGAAGCGCTTCACGCGATGGCACGCGAAGCAACCGCGCACGGCCTGACCGTCAACGCAGACCACTACACCCGCCTCGGCAAGCAGTGGGAAAGCCTCGAGCAGTACGCCGAGGTTCTGGAAACCCAGCTCGCCGAGCAGGGCAAGGCGATTCCGCCACGCCCGCTGCCGCAGCACGCCGTCACGCCGACCGATCGGCGCCACTGAGAACCCCGCCATGGACAACATCACCATCCACGCCGAGCACGTCACCCTGAACCTGCACAGCGCCGATCCGCTGGCGCGCATCGAGGCTATCCCGGGCGGTGTGACGGCCCTCGCCGCACCGCTCGCCGTCCCGAGCAATGCATTGCCTGCCGCACGCTTCACCAAGGTCCTCGCGGACGGCACCGAGGTCAGCGCCGAAGATCCGCGCGACAGTCACGTCGCGGTGATCGATCACCACGCCGGTCTGATGTGGTCCGTCGAATCGCTGGGCGATCCGGATGCGGAGGACGACGGGATCACGCAGGAGCACTGCATCGAGCGCTGCCGTGAGCTGCGCCTGCTCGACCACGCCGACTGGCGCCTGCCGACTCGCGCTGAGCTGGCCGGCCTGGTCGATGACACGCGCCACGAGCCCGCCATCGACACCAACCTGTTCCCGCGCGTGAAGCCGCGCTGGCACTGGACCAGCACGCCTTGCGCCTGGTCTTCGGCGTCCGCGTGGGGCGTCGACTTCAGCGGCGGCCTCGTCGACGGCTACCACCGCGGCTACGACGGGTTCGCGTTGGCCGTGCGCCGCGTCGGTCAGTAGTTGGCCCCTTTGTCCTTCCATCCAGGAGCACACACCATGAAAAAGCCCGCCATGATCAAGCTGGCCGCCGATGGCCAGGAACTGCCCGCCGACGCGACCGACTGGGTCGCCGTGAAGCTGCCCGAGCACGGCCTGATCTTCACCGCCACCCAGATCAACGAGGAGGAGACCGACCAGGAGTCGCTGCAGACGCAGGCCGTGGCGCTGGACCTGCTGGGCGCGACCGACTGGGACCTGCCCACCATCGACGAGCTGCAGCTGCTGATCGACCGTGATCGGTACGACCCGGCCATCGACACGGCGTTCTTCCGCGACATCCAGAGCGACTGGTACTGGAGCAAGACCCCGGCCGCCTGGTCTTCGGCGTCCGCGTGGATCGTCAGCTTCAACGGCGGCTTCGTCTACGGCCTCCACCGCGGCAGCGACGGGTTCGCGTTGGCCGTGCGCCGCGTCGGTCAGTAATTGGCCCCTCTGACCTGATCTGACCGATGACGTCCCGCTACCAGCCTCCGCCGATCATCAAGGCCGCACAGCGCCTGCTCGTGGACATCGAGCAGTTCGTGCGCGGCTTCGACCGCTACCACAAGTACCAGATCGGCAGCGATCTACGACGTGCCGCCAGCACCGTGGTGCAGTTGGCCTCGCGCGCATGGCGAGACCAGGCACATCGCCGCCGGTGGGTCGGTCAGCTGGTATGGGCCGTCGACGAG
Source organism: Pseudoxanthomonas sp. LH2527 (assembly GCF_022539275.1). Taxonomy (NCBI): domain Bacteria; kingdom Pseudomonadati; phylum Pseudomonadota; class Gammaproteobacteria; order Lysobacterales; family Lysobacteraceae; genus Pseudoxanthomonas; species Pseudoxanthomonas sp. LH2527. The sequence goes on from NZ_JAKZBW010000020.1 coordinate 45,421, forward strand.
CTCAAGCAGCACATGCAGACGGCCAAGCTGATCCAGGCCTTCCGCAGCTTCCGTCACTTCGAGCACCTTGCACGCCAGGCCGAAGAGCTCGGCGCGCAGGTCGGCGGGTGGAACCGCCAGCTTTCCCCTCAAGCCCAGAATGCGGGCGGCGGTCGTGCCGCCCCGCAGCGTGGCAAGAAACTGAGTACCCGTACCGCCTCTGCGGGGGCCAATCGATGACGAAGCCACGCTACCCACATCCGGGCTGCGTGGCCTGGTCGCAAGTGTATGGGGAGGCGGCCGCCTGGTCTTCGGCGTCCGCGTGGAACGTCAACTTCAACAACGGCAACGTCAACAACAACCACCGCAACAACAACGGGTTCGCGTTGGCCGTGCGCCGCGTCGGTGAGTTTCAAGGGGAACGGAAGCCCTCGCTGCTGCAGGGGCTGTACTACGCATGGAAGCGCGCACGCCGGCAGAAGGTGCCCAGCCACAACCAGCTGCGCTTCGATGACCGGTGGATGGACGGGCTGCTCCAGATCGAACGCGAGATCCTTACGGGCACATGGTCGCCACGCCCATCCACCTGCTTCATCGCCACACGCCCGAAGGCGCGCGAGATCCACGCGCCGGACTTCGCTGATCGCGTCGTGCACCACTGGCTGGTGCCGCAGTTGGAGGCGATCTACGAGCCGCGTTTCATCCACGACAGCTTCGCCAACCGGCGCGGCAAAGGAACGCACGCGGCGGTGAGGCGTGCGCAGGCGTTCGCCCGACAGGTGCACAGCGGCCAGGGCGGCGGCTACTACCTGCAGCTGGACATCCACAACTTCTTCAACAGCATCCATCGCCCCACCTTGTGGCGCACGCTCAAGCCGCGCCTGCAGCGAGCCGGGCTACCCGATCAGGCGCTTCGCGTCACGCATGCTCTGCTGCGGCATGACCCGGGCAAGGCCGGCGTGCAGGTGCGCGCCACGGCCGCCGAGCTGGCGCAGGTGCCGCCCCACAAGCGGCTCGCCAATGCGCGGCCGGGCTGCGGCCTGCCTATCGGCAATCTGTCGTCCCAGTTCTTCGCCAACGTGTACCTGGACGCGCTGGACCAGTTCGCCAAGCACGTGCTCAAGGCCAAGCGCTACCTGCGCTACGTCGACGACTTCGTGCTGTTCCACCACGACCGCGCGCAGCTGGAGCGCTGGCAGGCGCAGATCGTTCAGTTCCTCGCCAACGAGCTGCGCCTGTCGCTCAAGCCGGAGATCCGCCTGCGCCGCCTGACCGATGGCCTGGACTTCCTCGGCTACGTCATCTACCCCACGCACACGCTGGCGCGGCCGCGCGTCATCGCGCACCTGCGCAAGGCGCTGACCGAGTGGGAAGGCGTCCACGTCGCCGGCAGCCGCATTCGCGGCACCCCCAACGATCTCGACCGCATCCGCTGCGTGGTGTCCAGCTACGCAGGGCACCTGCGGCACGCCAACAGCCACCGCTTGCGCGCGGCCATCCGCCGGCGCTTTCCCTGGCTTCGCACCGCCGCGGCACCGCGCCGCTTCCATCACCGCCTGCATGCCAGGCGCATCACACTGAGGATTCGCACCGCATGACCTACATCCAGTCCATCCCGCTGGCGCAGCTGCGCCTCTCCCCCCGCAACGTCCGCAAGACCGGGGCCACGGCCGTCGACGAACTGGCGGCCAGCATCGCCGCCGAGGGCGTCCTCAACAACCTGGTGGTGACAGCGGCCAACGACGGTCAGTTCGAGGTCGAAGACGGCGGCCGCCGCCTCCAGGCGCTGCAGCTGCTCCAGAACGAAGGTCGCCTGACCGATGCCCTGAGCAAGGTGCCGTGCCACGTAGTCGAAGCCGAGCGCGGCACCGAGGCGGGTCTGACAGCCAACCTGATGCGCCAGGCCATGCACCCGGCTGACGAGTTTGTCGCATTCCAGCAGCTGGTCGCCGAGGGCAAGGCGATCGGCGAGATCGCCGTGCGCTTCGGCAAGACGGCTCGCCACATCGAGCAGCGCCTGCGCCTGGCCAACGTGCGCCCCGACCTGTTCGAGATCTACCGCGCCGGCGGCATGAACATCGACCAGCTCACCGCCCTGGCCACCACCGACAACCACGAGCTGCAGCGCCAAGCGTGGGAGACGGCGCGCAGCGAGTACGAGCGCTCGCCCACCCACCTGCGCGACTTCATCACGCGCGAGTCGGTACGCAGCGACAGCCCGCTGCCCCGGTTCGTTGGTCTGGAGGCGTATGAGCTGGCAGGTGGGCGCGTGCGCACGGACCTGTTCTCCGAGCACGTGTACCTGCTGGACCTGCCTTTGCTGGATTCCCTGGCACTGGACCGACTGGAGGCGATCGCGGAGCAACTACGCGCGGACGGTTGGGCATGGGTCGAGGCCCGCGTGAGCATGAGCCCCCAGGAACGGCATGCGTACGACAACCATCCCCGCTACTTCTCCGCCAAGGGAGACGATCAGTTCGCTTCGCCGGAAGACGAGACGCGACACGCTGAGATCTCCGCCAGGCTCGACGCCATCGACGACATCGACGTAGACGAGCTGGATGCGGATGCGGCTCGCGCCCTGCAGGACGAAGAAGATCGGCTTTACCAAGAGCGCGACATCATCGACGGCCGATGCGTTGCGTCCTATCCCGCCGATGTGAGGGCAGAGTCTGGCGTGCTGGTGTACCTCAGCGATGGCGGGAACCTCGAATACCAGTGGGCAAGGCTCCTCCCTTCGCGGAAGAGTGGCGCGGCGGTACCCGTGGCGCCGGCATCCAGCAACAGCGCCACGAAGCCTGCCAAGAAGCCGGAACTGTCAGAGGCGATGCGCGCCACGCTGTCGGCGCACCGTAGCGCCGCAGCAGCGATGCAGCTGGCCAAGGACCCGACGCTGGCGCACTGCGTGCTGCTGGAGCGACTGCTGATGTCGCACTGGCCCAATTGCTACGGCAACAATGGCCTGCATCTGGCGTTCGGCAACAGCGGCCCGAGGACAGAGGCCGACATCCACAAGGCGATCAGCGCGGCGATCACGGAGCGCCTGCAGATCATCAAGCAGGTTCCCCGCAAGGACACGCTGCAGTTCCTGCTGCGCCAGACCGACGCGTGGCGCCTCGAGCTGCAGGCGGCCCTCGTGGTGGCGCACTTCGATGGCGCGACCGGTAGTGATCGCGGCCACGAAGGTGTCGACGCCATCCACCTGATCACCGACTTCAACATGGCCCAGCACTGGTCGCCAGAGGTGGACAACTTCGCCGGCCGGATCCATGCCGACCTACTGGCGCAGGGGGTGACTGAGGCCAAAGGCAAGGACCAGGCGGCCACGCTGAGCGGCCTCAAGAAGGACGAACGCGCCGCACTGGGCGCTAAGCTGCTCGCCGGCACCGGCTGGCTGCCGAAGCTGCTGCGCGGCCCGTCGTACGGCAAGAAGCTGGAGCAGACCAATACGACCACCGAGCCGGCCTCCAAGCACCACACGGGCGCGAAGAAGGCTGCCGTGAAGAAAGCACCGGCGAAGAAGATCGCTGCCAAGAAGCCGGCAAAGAAAGCCCCCAAGAAGGCCGCGGCACCGAAGGCTAAGCCGGCCAAGAAGAAGTCGTAAGCGGCGTGAACACCTTCCGACCCACCCTCTCGGGCCTGACGCCTTCATTCCATTCGGAGGCGCCGCGGCCGGCGCCTCTCACCCAGGAGACCATCGACGTGGCCACCACCCACACCAACGCCGAGCGCATCCTCGTTGCACTGCGTGATGCAGGCGGCAGCCTGCCAGGCGCGGACCTGCGCGCTGCCCTTGCCGACATCGACCAGCCCGAACGCGCCAAGGCAGTCGGCCTGCTGCGCAACCAGGGCAGGATCCGCTCCGAAGGATCCACACTGCAGATCACCTACCACCTGGTGGAGCAGCCGCAGGCGAACGGGCTTGCAGCTGCTCCGCCGCGCGCCGCGCGGCAAATGCAGCCTGCGGCGCCCGTTACGGAAACAGAAGATGCTGCGCCGGCAAGCCTGAGCCTTGAGCTGCAATTCCTGGCCTGCCTTGAGCAGATCGCGGATGACCCCGAGTTCGCGGTCCTGCCTGAGTCAGCCAAGATCCGCGCCGCGGAATGGCTGGTCAGCCGCCTGCGAGACGCCGCCTGACGTGATTGGCCCCGTCCTCGAATTCTCCGACCTGCAGCAGATCAGCGGCTACACCCGGCGCGCTGACGTAGAGCAGTGGGCCGAGAAGGCGGGCGTGCCGGTCAAGCCGTGCCGCGGCGGCGTGTGGACCACACTGGACGCCCTGAACCGGGCGCTGGGCGTGCTGCCGGCCAATGACGATGCCAACGCGCCCTACCCGGCTGATCTAATCTAGGCCTGCAGGAGGCAACGCCATGGCACCACGCGGACGCGAGCGCAAGTTCAACCCCACCATCCCGGCGCACATCGACCAGACGGCGCTGCCAGCCGGTGTGTACTGGGATGCGTCTGGCCGCGGCCGCTGGTACGTGTTCATCCAGAAGGAAGGCCGGCCCGCCCGCGAAACCATCGCCGGTCCCACGGCCAAGCTGTCGGATCTGCACCGCCTGGTCGAGGAAGGCAAAGGAGGCCCCACGCACGGCACGATCGCCTGGATGCTGGCCGCCTTCCATGACAGCACCAAATTCAAGACGCTGGCCAAGGCCACGCAGCGCGATTACGCCGTGTGCCGGAAGATCATCGAGGCGTTCCCGATCACCGGCGGCGGGAAGTTCGGAACGCTCATGGCTGGCCGGCTCACCCAGACCAACGTGCAGCGCCTGGTCGAGAAGATCGTCCGCCAAGGTCACCCGTCCAAGGCCAACCACGTGCTGCGCTACCTTCGCCGGGTCTACAAATGGGCCGGCCCGCACCTGGGACTGAAGGACAACCCCGCCAAGGGCATCGAGCAGGCCCAGGAACGCCAGCGCAGGCGCCTGCCGCCGCAGTCTGTATACGACGCGGTGCTGGCCTTCGCGCGCGAACGCGGCGCCCTCAAGGCCCACACGAAGGGTTCCCAGCCCCCGTACCTGTGGATGGTGGCCGAGCTCAGCTACCTGTGCCGCTTGCGCGGCATCGAGACCAATACGCTGGTGGAAGCGCAGGGCGAGCCGGAAGGCCTGCGCACCGATCGCAGAAAGGGCAGCCGCAACAACATCGTGGAGTGGTCGCCGCGACTGCGCGCGGCCTGGGACGCGGCGCTGGCGCACCGGCGCGGCGTGATCGCCCGACGTGGCCAGCCCGAGCAGCTGCGGCCAGAGAATCGCTTCGTGTTCCTCTCCGAAGACGGCGAGCCGCTGACCAAGGACGGCCTGGACAGCGCCTGGCAGCGGCTGATCTTGAAGGCGATCGAGGCCGGCGTGATCACCGAGGAGCAGCGGTTCAGCCTGCACGACCTCAAGCGCAAGGGCGTCACCGACACCAAGGGCACCAAGCGCGACAAGCAGGACGCCGCCGGCCTGACCGAGCCCATGATGAACGTCTACGACCTCAGCGTTCCGCTCGTGAAACCTGCTGATGCACCCTGATTTTTACGGAGCATCATTACGGAGGCAAAGAAAAAGGGACTTAGATTTTCACCTAAGTCCCTGTTCTTAATGGTGGGCTGTCAAGGATTCGAACCTTGGACCTATTGATTAAGAGTCAACTGCTCTACCAACTGAGCTAACAGCCCCGAAAACTGGGCGCGTAGTGTACCCGCATCCCTTGTTTGTTACAAACCCCGCCGCAGCGGAATCTTCCATCAATGGGGTGGAAGACGGGATTTGAACCCGCGACCCCCGGAATCACAATCCGGTGCTCTAACCAACTGAGCTACATCCACCACTGAAACCTGCTGTTCCCGCCGGAGCACACCACCCATGGCGCGCCCGACAGGACTCGAACCTGTAACCGCCGGCTTAGAAGGCCGGTGCTCTATCCGGTTGAGCTACGGGCGCCCGGTCCGGATTGTCGCATCCCCGCCCTGCCGGAACACACCCTGGCGGTGCATCAGACTGGTCGGGGTAGAGGGATTCGAACCCCCGACCCTCTGCTCCCAAAGCAGATGCGCTACCAGACTGCGCTATACCCCGACGAGGGTCCCGGCGTGGCGTCTGGACGCCAACGAGGCCGCGTATTGTCGGAACCTGCGGCCCCGCTGTCAAACGGAACGTGCGGGGCGGTCGCCTTGCGATATGCTCAGCGGCATGGGACAGACGTCCGGCAACCACGTGAGGGAACGATGATACGCAGCGGCAATCCGGCATTGAAGGAATCCACGTTCCTCGACCTCGGCAGCGGGACCGTCGTCTCGCGCGATGGCGAGGCAATGACGCTCAACGGCACGGTCAACAAGACCGGCATCCTGTTGTTGCTGACCGTGTTGACGGCAGCGTACTCCTGGAACCAGGCACTCGGAACGGACGGCCTGCCCGCACCGGGGTTCGCGCTGTACATGTGGGGAGGCGCCATCGGCGGCCTGGTCCTGGCGCTGATCACCGTCTTCAAGAAGACCTGGTCGCCCGTCACCGCGCCGCTGTACGCGCTGGTGGAGGGATTCTTCCTGGGTGCGATCTCGGCGGTCTACAACGCGAAGTTCGACGGCATCGTGATGCAGGCGGTCATGCTGACCTTCGGCATCATGTTCGCGTTGCTGTTCGCCTATCGCAGCGGCCTGATCAAGGCGACCGAGAACTTCAAGCTGGGCGTGGTGGCGGCGACCGGCGGCATCGCGCTGGTCTACCTGGCCAGCATCGTGCTGGGCTTCTTCGGCATCAACATCCCGATGATCCACGAAGCAGGCTGGGTCGGCATCGCCTTCAGCCTGTTCGTGGTGGCCATCGCCTCGCTGAACCTGGTGCTGGACTTCGACTTCATCGAAACCGGCGTGGAACAGGGCGCGCCCAAGTACATGGAGTGGTACGGCGCGTTCGGCCTGATGGTCACGCTGGTGTGGCTGTACCTGGAACTGCTGCGGCTGTTGTCGAAACTGCAGTCGCGCGACTGAGTTTCCGCACACGGCACGATCAAGGGAACGGGGCGCGCAAGCGCCCCGTTTTCATTCCGCCGCCGGCACCGTGCGGCGCGACGGCCACAGCATGAAGGCCAGCGCGGACACGGCCAGCAGCCAGCAGTACTGCACGCTGCCGGCCAGCGCGAGCGGCGACACGGCCGCCAGCGACGCCGCCAGCAGGATCTGCGCGCCATAAGGCAGCACGCCCTGCACCACACAGGCGAACATGTCCAGGACGCTGGCCGCGCGGCGCGGACTGATGCCGTGGCGCTGCGCGATGTCCTTGGCCAGGCTGCCGGTCACCAGAATGGCGACGGTGTTGTTGGCCGTCAGCGCATCCGAACCGGCGGCCAGCGCGGCGATGCTGAGTTCACCCGAGCGACGGCCGGCGTGGCCACGCGCGAACCGGGCGATGACCCGGGCCAGCCACGCCAGGCCGCCGGTGGCCTTGATCAGCGCCGCAAGGCCACCGATGAGGATGGACAACAGGGTGATTTCCACCATGCTCTCGAACCCCACGTAGATGTCGCCGGCGAACGAGACCACGTCGTAGTCCTGCGCCATCGCGAAGCCGAACAGACCGGACGCGACCAGGCCGATCGCCAGTACCAGCACCACGTCCAGCCCGGCCAGCGCCAGCCCCAGCACCAGCAGGTACGGCAGCGCCAGCCAGGGCGACGCGGCGTCGGGCGCTTCGACGGGCGCGGCGTCGCCCAGCACGCCGAGCAGGACCAGGGTCGCGATGGCCGCCGGCAGCGCGATCTTGAAATTCTCGCGGAACTTGTCGCGCATCTCCGCGCCCTGGCTGCGGGTGGCGGCGATGGTGGTGTCGGAGATGATCGACAGGTTGTCGCCGAACATCGCCCCGCCCAGCACCGCGCCGACGACCAGCACGCGGTCCAGTCCCGCCGCGTCGGCCACGCCCAGCGCGATGGGCACCACCGCGGCCACCGTGCCCATCGAGGTGCCGATGGAAAGCGAGACAAACGCTGCGACCAGGAACAGACCCGGCAGGATCAGGCTGGCCGGCAGCGCGCCCAGACCCAGCGCGACGACCGCATCGACGGCCCCGATCGCCTTTGACACGGTGGCGAACGCGCCCGCCAGCAGGAAGATCAGGCACATCAGCATGACGCTGCTGTCGCCCATGCCCTGCAGCAGCGTCTGCTGGGCCGGGATGCCGCGCCGGCGGGCCAGCCAGACGCCCAGCGCCAGTGCCGGCAGGATCGCCACCGGCGCGCGCAACTGGTAGAAGCCCATGGCCTCGCCCTGCGCGGTGTAGTACAGGCCCGCGCCGAAGAACAGCGCCAGGAACAGCAGCAGCGGGGTCAGCGCCAACGCGCTGGGACGGACGGACATGGCGGGACCTTCTTCGTGGGGCCGCGGAGTGTGCGTGCCCTTCGCCTCGCATCCAACCTCATGGATGGGACATACGCAAACAAAAGCGGGACACCGCGGGCCGGTCGGCGCGTCAGCCGTCCTGCAGGCCGCTGGCGAGGCGATAGCGCGTGCTCGCCGCCAGCGTCGCCCAGAGCAGGACCAGCCCGGCCAGCGCCAGCGCCGCGCCGTGCGCACGCGGGCCGAGCAGCAGGTAACCGATGCCGAACATCAGCGCGAAGACGCCGGCGTTGCCGGCCAGCCATGCCGCGCCCAGCCAGAGCATCGCCTTCTTCGGCGCGGCCCCCGGCAGGCCCTGCCACCATCCCGGCGGGCGGACGCGGCGGACGAACGCCGCCAGATGCTCGCGGGGCACCGGCGGCGTGAGGAAGGTCGCCGCCATCGCGCAGGTCGTCGCGATCGCGACGATGGCCACCAGCAGGTGTTCGGCGCGCGCATCGGGGAAGAGCGGATAAAGCACCATCGCCGAGGTCACCGCCGCCACGATGCCAGCGATTTCGGTCCACGCATTGGCGCGCCACCAGAACCAGCGCAGCATCGACGGCAAGCCAAGGCCCGCCCCCAGCGCGATGAAGAACCGCCACGCCTGCTCGATGCTGTCGATCCGCGAGGCCACCACCACGCCCATCGCGGCGAGCAGCAGCACCGCCAGGCGGCTGACCCAGACCAGGCGCGACTGGCCGGCGTCGGGATCGACGAAGCGTCGATAGAGATCATGGGTGAGGTAGCTCGCCCCCCAGTTGAGGTGCGTGTCCACCGTGCTCATGAACGCCGCCAGCAGCGAGGCGAACAGCAGGCCCAGCGCGCCGGCCGGCAACAGCTGCGCCATCAGCACCGGGTAGGCCATCTCGCGGTCGTTCGCGACCACGCCGGCGGCCCCCTCGCCCGCCGATCCCAGCGGAAACACCAGCAACCCCACCAGCGCGACCAGCACCCAGGGCCAGGTGCGCACGGCGTAGTTCAGCACCACGAACCACAGGGCGCCACCGACCGCATGCCGCTCGTCGCGCGCCGTGAACAGGCGCTGCGCCAGGTAGCCGCTGCCGTCGCTGTAGTACTGCGCCCACCACTGCACGGCCACGTAGATGAGGAAGACATGCAGCGGCAGCCAGGCGGCGTCCTGCGCAGGCACGAACGCCAGCAACGCGTCCACGTCGTAATGCTGCGCCAGGCCGTCCCGCAGCCCCTGCAGTCCGCCCACGTGCTCGATGGCGAACCACGCGAACAGGGTGCCGCCCACCAGCGCCATCGCGAACTGCACCAGGTCGGTCAGGATGACGCCGCGGATGCCGCCCAGGCTCGAGTAGACCCCGATCACCCCGAACAGCACCAGCACGGTGATCGTGTCGCCGGGCGTCCCCACCCACAGCGTCTCCGGCCACAGCGCGGCGAATCCCGCCACCACCTCCGGCCCGAGCCATACCTCCCAATCCACGAAGGGCGCCGCGATCTTCACCATCGCCCGGACCACCCAGCCCAGGATGATGGCGTTGATGAAGATGGCGAAGAAGGTCGCCTTGAAGCCGCGCAGCCAGGCACCGGATCGCCCGGCGTAACGCAGTTCGATCAGTTCGGCATCGGTGAGGACGCGCGAGCGGCGCCACAGCGCGGCGAACACCACCGCCACCGACACATGCGAGATCGCCCAGGACCACCACAGCCAGTTGCCGGCCACGCCATGCTTGGCGACCAGTCCCGCCACCACCAGCGGCGTATCGGCGGCGAATGTGGTGGCGGCCATCGAGGTTCCCAGCCACCACCACGGCAGCGACCGGTCCGCGACGAAGTACGACTCCAGCGAGCGCCCCGCCGTGCGGGACACCCAGGCGCCTACCAGCAGCGTCGCCGCCAGATAGGCCGCGACGATGGTCCAGTCAATGACCGCCAGCGATCCCATCGGGCGCGACGGCATGCGTCATGAGGAACATTGGACCGAGGATACCCCACGCACTGCGGGGGGCCAAACCGCATCTCCGCGCCTCAAGGCGCGGAGATGCGCGCGCGCCGCACTCAGACGCGGCTGGCGATCGCCTTGGCGAACGACATGGTGGTGCCCTCGCCGCCCAGGTCCGGGGTCAGCGAATCCTTCGCTTCGAGCGTGGCGATGATGGCCGCACGCAGGCGCTCGGCCTTTTCCGGCTGGCCCAAGTGGTCGAGCATCTGCGCCGCGCCCAGCAGCAGCGCGCACGGATTGGCGACGCCCTTGCCGGCGATGTCCGGTGCCGAACCATGCACGGCCTCGAAGATCGCCGCGTCGACACCGATGTTGGCGCCCGGTGCCAGGCCCAGGCCGCCGACCAGTCCCGCGCACAGGTCGGAGATGATGTCGCCGAACAGGTTGGTGGTGACGATGATGTCGAACTGCTCCGGACGCATCACCAGCTGCATGCAGGTGTTGTCCACGATCATCTCGTTGGTCTGGATCTCGGGGTACAGCGCAGCCACTTCGCGCGCCACCTTCAGGAACAGGCCCGAGGTGGTCTTCAGGATGTTCGCCTTGTGGACGATGGTGACCTTCTTGCGGCCGGTCTTGCGGGCCAGCTCGTAGGCGTAGCGCACGATGCGCTCGGAACCCTTGCGGGTGATCTTCTGCGTCAGCAGCGCGGTTTCGCCGTCTTCCGAGATCGACTGGCCTTCACCGATGTAGGCGCCCTCGGTGTTCTCGCGCACGGTGATCAGGTCCACGCCGGTCGGGAAGCGCGACTTGGTGTTCGGGAACGACTTGGCCGGGCGCACGTTGGCGTACAGGTCGAAGTGGCGGCGCAGCGCCACGTTGATCGAGCTGAAACCCTCGCCCACCGGCGTGGTCAGCGGACTCTTCAGCGCCACGCCGTTCTTGCGGATCGAATCCAGCGTGGCCTGCGGCAGCAGGTCGCCGTGCTTTTCCAGCGCGACCAGGCCGGCATCGGCCTCTTCATAGGTCAGGCCGACCTTCATCACGTCGAGCACGTGCAGGGTGGCGTCCATGATCTCCGGGCCAATACCGTCGCCGCGGATGACCGTAATCGTCTGGGTCATTGAGTGGGGTTTCCGAACAGGGGCGCGCGCCGGACGGGGCCGCGACGCGTGCAGAGAGGGAGATTTGTCCCGCAATTATGCCCGATCGGCCGCCAAGCCCCCTAATCGACGATGGTCTGAGGCCGGTTCCGCCGGGCGAAACGGGACAGGATCATCGCCGGGGCCGTCATCCCGGCGAAGGGGGGTATCCGTGTCCCCGCTGCGTTTCCTTCCAACGGCTACGGCGACTGCTGAAAGCGAAGATCAAGATGGGTCCCAGCTTTCGCTGGGACGACGGCCACGCGGAAATAGTTCCCCGAACCGCTCAGGCACGACACCGGCGGACGCGGGCAGGCAAGGTGCTCGCACGAGCACCTGATCCACCTTGGCGACCTCAGTGGTCGTGCGCCGCCGGCGCGTCGGCCTGTCCGCCTTCCAGTTGGTCGAGGAAATCCACCGCGCGGCGCAGGTGCGGGATGACGATGGAGCCGCCCACCACCAGGCCGACCGAGAAGGTCTCGAAAAACTCCTCGCGCGTCACGCCGGCCTCCTTGCACTGGGCGACGTGGTAGCTGATGCAGTCGTCGCAGCGCAGCACCATCGAGGCGACCAGACCCAGCAGCTCCTTGGTCTTCACGTCCAGCGCGCCGGCCTGGTAGGTCTGGGTGTCCAGGGCGAAGAAGCGGCGCACGACCTGGTTGGGTTCGTCCAGGATGCGCTTGTTCATCCGCTGGCGGAATTCGGTGAAGGCCTTCACCCGGTCCTGGCTGTCGTCGGCGGCGCTCATGCGGCCTCTCCCGCCAGCAGTGCGTCGAGCTTGCCGGCGCGGTGCAGCGCGATCATGTCGTCGTAGCCGCCCACGTGCACGTCGCCCACGAAGATCTGCGGCACGCTGGTGCGCCGGGCGGTGGCGATCATCTTCTCGCGCTCGGCCGGGTCCAGGTCGATCCGTACCTCGGTCCAGGACTGGCCCTTGCTCTTCAGGAAGTTCTTCGCCGCCACGCAGTAGGGGCAGATGGCGGTGCTGTAGATGGTGATCTGGGGCGCGGTGGCGCCCGTCGGGGTGTCGCTCAAGGGAAGTCTCCGGAACGAAAGGGACATGCAGGGGTCCCAGCCAATATCGGGCAGGCCGCGCCGTCTTCCAGTGAACGAAGTGGAACAGTGCGAACCGGAACCGGTCCGGTTAACCACGTATTCACTCGCCCGGATCGACGACCGGTCATCCTGATGAAGACGCCCATTATCCGCCACGGAGCCCCGTTTGCGTCCCTTGCTGCTCGCCACCGCCTTGACCCTGGCCCTCGCCGCACCGCTGGCGTCGCCGCAGGAAAGCCGCCTGCCCGACATCGGCTCGTCCGCGGGCGAACTGCTCACGCCGGCGCGGCAGGCCCAGTACGGCGGGATGATGCTGCGCGAACTGCGCAACTACGGCTACCTGCTCGAGGACCCGCTGATCACCGACTGGCTGCAGGGCGTCGGTGGCCGGCTCGGCGCGGACAGCGACAACCCGCAGCAGTCCTACACCTTCTTCATGATGCGCGACCGGCAGATCAACGCCTTCGCCACGCTGGGCGGCTATATCGGCATGAACGCCGGCCTGGTGCTGACGGCCGACCGCGAGGACGAGGTGGCCGCGGTGCTCTCGCACGAAATCGCCCACGTCACCCAGCAGCACGTGCTGCGCGGCGTGGAGCGCGCCCAGCGCGACCAGATCCCGATCCTGCTGGGCATGCTGGGCGCCATCGTGCTGGCGCAGGCGGCCGGCGGCAGTTCCAGCGGCGACGCCTCGCAGGCCGCCATCGCCAGCGCGATGGGCCTGATGCAGCAGCGCCAGATCGACTACACCCGCTCCAACGAATCCGAAGCCGACCGGGTCGGCATCCGCACCCTGTCCCGCGCCGGCTACGACATCGATGCGATGGCCGGCTTCTTCGCCAAGCTGCAGCAGGCGACCCGGGTGGCGCGCGGCAGCGGCCGCGAACAGGTGCCGGACTACCTGCAGACCCACCCGGTCACCACCACCCGCATCAGCGAGGCCCGCCAGCGCGCCGACCAGCTGCGGGGCGACCAGGTGACCGCCGTGACCACGGTGCCCGGCGGCGAGCGCGTGGAGCGCTTCGACCGCACCGGCATCGTCCTGCCGGAAACGCGCAGCGACAATCCGCTGCTGCCGATTCCCGTGACCCTGCCGTCGCAGGCCTTCCGCCAGGCCGACACCGGCCAGTTCGACTGGGCCCGCGAACGCCTGCGGGCGCTCAGCGCCAGCACGCCGTCGGCCGCCGTCCGCGAGTACGAGACCCTGCGCCGCCAGGCCGGCAAGCCGCTGACCGGACCGGAACGCTACGGCCTGGCCGTGGCCCACCTGCAGGGCGGCGATACCCGCACCGCGCTGACCGAACTGCAGCGGCTGGCCGACGAGCACCCCGACAACCTGTGGCTTTCCCTGACGCTGGGCGAAGCCGAATCGCGCACCGGCAACGCGGCGGCGGCCAACCGCCGCTTCGATGCGCTGATGCAGCGCTACCCGCAGAACCGTCCGGTGGCCCTGACCTACGCCAAGATCCTGAACGAACAGGGGGGCCGCGAGGCCGGCCAGCGCGCGCAGGCCCTCCTGCGCCCGATGATGGCCCGCGCCGGCGACGACCCGGTGTTCCAGCAGCACTTCGCCCGCGCCAACGAACTGGCCGGCGACACCGCCCGCGCCGGCGAAGCCTATGCCGAGGCCGCCTACCTGAACGGGCGGCCGGAACAGGCGCTGATCCAGCTGCAGAATCTCAAGAACCGGAGCGACCTGGACTTCTACGCCCGCGCCCGGGTCGATGCCCGCATCGCCACCATCACCCCGGAAGTGCTGGAACTGCGCCGCCAGGGGATCCGCGACCCGGACGTGGAACGGCGCTGACCGGCCGTCGGCACGCTGCCATGACAGTCCTGCGGCATGTCATGTAAACGTCACAAAATTGTCGTCTACTGCCACCGTCCCCCCCGCACCCGGATCCTGCGTGCAGAAGCACATCCTGATCGTCGACGACGAACCCGCCATCCGCGACATGGTGGCGTTCGCCCTGCGCAAGGGCGAATACGAGCCGATCCACGCCGGCGACGCCCGTGAAGCCCAGAACGCCATCGCGGACCGTGTGCCCGACCTGATCCTGCTGGACTGGATGCTGCCCGGCACCAGTGGCCTGGAGCTGGCCCGCCGCTGGCGCAAGGACGCCATGACCCGCGACGTGCCGATCATCATGCTCACCGCCCGTGGCGAGGAGAACGACCGCGTCGGCGGGCTGGAAGCCGGCGTGGACGATTACGTGGTCAAGCCGTTCTCGGCCCGCGAGCTGCTGGCCCGCATCCGCGCCGTCATGCGCCGCTCGCGCGACGACGACGAGGACGGCAGCGTCGCCGTCGGCAACCTGCGTATCGACGGTGCGGCCCACCGCGTGTTCGCCGGCGACACCCCGGTCGCCATCGGCCCTACCGAGTACCGCCTGCTGCACTTCTTCATGACCCACCCCGAGCGCGTCTACTCGCGCACGCAACTGCTCGACCACGTCTGGGGCGGCAGCGTCTACGTGGAAGAACGGACCGTCGACGTGCACATCCGCCGCCTGCGCAAGACCCTGGAACCGCATGGCCTGGAAAACATGGTGCAGACCGTGCGCGGGTCGGGCTACCGGTTCTCGGCGGCGATGTGAGGTTGTCGCGGGAATCGGGAATCGGGAATCGGGAATCGTTGAAAGCACGTATCGCCTTCGCCCGTCATCCCGGCGCACGCCGGAATCCACCTTGATCTTGCCGTTGCCCGCACCAAGGCCGACGCGACGGCCAATACCACCGCAACAGGGATCGTGGCGTACACCGGAATGACGGAAAAGCAGTCGCGCTCCCTGCCCCATCCCCTGCTGTCATACACATCTGCCTACAATCGGTCCATGCCCCACGACATCCGTTCCGCGTGGTTCAAGACGCTCGGCCAGCTGGCGCTGGTGCTGGCGCTCGCGGTCGTGGTCGGCCTGCTGGTGGGCCAGGTGTGGCCGGTCGTCACCGCCGCCGCGCTCGGCGTGGTGACGTGGCACTACTGGCGGCTGCGCAAGGTGCTGCTGCGTCTGACCGCGCGGCAGCGGCTGGAGCCCGCGCAGGGCAAGGGCGTGTGGAACGAACTCGACCGCCTGCTGTTCCGTGGCCAGGCCGAGATGCGCACCCGCAAGCGCCGCCTGCTCGACATGCTGCGTGCCTACCGCGCCGCCGCCGCCGCGCTGCCGGATGCGGTGGTGGTGGTGGAGCGCAACAGCCAGCGCGTGCAGTGGTTCAACAAGGCCGCCACCAGCCTGCTGGGGCTGCAGTACCCCTCCGACATCGGCGCCCCTGTCGGCGACCGCCTGCAGCCGCTGCCGTTGTCGCACTGGCTGGCGGCCGGCCGCAACGCCGAGCCGATGCTCGATGCCGCCTCGCCGGTCGACCCCCATCTGCGGCTCAACCTGCGGCTCATTCCATATTCCGACGAGTACTGGCTGCTGGTCGCGCGCGACGTCAGCAAGATGCTGAGGCTGGAACAGATGCGCCGCGACTTCGTCGCCAACGTCTCGCACGAACTGCGCACGCCGCTGACCGTCGTGCATGGCTACCTCGACATGCTGGAACCCACCGAGTATCCGGACTGGGCGCCGATGCTGAGCGAGATGCAGAAGCAGTCGCAGCGCATGACCCAGCTGGTGGAAGACCTGCTGACCCTGTCGCGGCTGGAAGCGCAGGACAGCCTGCCCGACGAGAACGTGGCGATGGCGCCGATGCTGGCCACGCTGCGCCGCGAGGCCGAAGCGCTGAGCCAGCGCCGCCACACCATCGTGATCCAGGACGAAGCCAACCTGGACCTGTCCGGCTCCAACAAGGAACTGCACAGCGCCTTCTCCAACCTGGTCAGCAATGCGGTGCGCTACACGCCGGTCGGCGGCACCATCACCGTGCGCTTCGCGCGCGAGGGCGACGGCGCCGTGCTCAGCGTGCGCGACACCGGCTATGGCATCCCCACCTCGCACCTGCCGCGCATCACCGAGCGCTTCTATCGCGTGTCCACCAGCCGCTCGCGCGAAAGCGGCGGCACCGGCCTGGGCCTGTCGATCGTCAAGCACGTACTGAACCTGCATCAGGCCCGCCTCGAGATCGAGAGCGAAGTCGGCCAGGGCAGCGTGTTCTCCATCCATTTCGGTGCCGAGCGCGTCGAGCCACGCCTCGACGCTTTCAGCCCCCACACCACGGACAGCCAGACCGCATGAACGCCGCCCTGGACACCACGCCCCCGCCTGCGACCGGCGAAGACGCGCTGCGCGATCCCTCGCTCTACCTGAACCGCGAACTGTCCCAGCTGGATTTCAACTTCCGCGTGCTGGCGCAGGCGCAGGACCCGTCGGTGCCGCTGCTGGAGCGCCTGCGCTTCCTCTGCATCTCCTGCACCAACCTGGACGAGTTCTTCGAGATCCGCGCCGCCACCGTGCGTCATGCGTTGGACTTCGGCCTGCCGCCCGGCGCCGACGGCATGAGCCCGGCGACCGTGCTCAACAAGATCCACGACCGCGCCGCCGAGCTGGTGGATGCGCAGTACCGCTGCTGGAACGACGTGCTGCGCCCCGGCCTGGCCGAGGCCGGCGTGCGCGTGTTCGGGCGCGACAGCTGGAACGCGCGCCAGACCCGCTGGCTGCGCGCCTACTTCCGCAACGAGATCATGCCGGTGCTGTCGCCGCTGGGCCTGGACCCGGCGCATCCGTTCCCGAAGATCCTCAACAAGTCGCTCAACATCGTGGTGGTGCTGAAGGGCAAGGACGCGTTCGGCCGCGCCGGCCACCTGGCCATCGTGCGCGCGCCGCGCTCGCTGCCGCGCATCATCCACCTGCCGCAGCGCGTGTCGGGCGGCGAGAATGATTTCGTGCTGCTGTCGTCGGTGCTGTCGGTGTTCGTGGACGAGCTGTTCCCCGGCATGGAGGTGAAGGGCTCCTACCAGTTCCGCGTGACCCGCAATTCCGAAGTGGTCGTGGACGAAGAGGAAGTCGAGAACCTCGCGCTGGCATTGCGCGACGAACTGGTCGGCCGCGGCTACCGCCCGGCCGTGCGGCTGGAGATCGCGCACGACTGTCCCAAGCCGATCGTGCGGCAGCTGCTGCAGAACTTCGGGCTGACCGAAAACGCCGTGTACCCCATCCATGGCCCGGTCAACCTCAACCGCGTGATCCAGGTGTACGACCTGGTGCAGCGGCCGGAACTGAAGTACCCGGTATTCACCCCGCGCCCCCTGCGCGACAGCGAAGCCATCTTCGAGAAGATCGCCGACGACGACGTGCTGCTGCACCACCCCTTCGATTCGTTCGGCGCCGTGCTGGACCTGATCAAGCAGGCGTCGGTGGACCCCGACGTGCTGGCGATCAAGCAGACGCTGTACCGCACCGGCAAGGACTCGGCCATCGTCGAGGCGCTGGTGCAGGCGGCACGCAACGGCAAGGACGTCACCGTGGTGGTCGAGCTGCGTGCGCGCTTCGACGAGGACGCCAATCTCGGCGTGGCGGACAAGCTGCAGGAAGCCGGCGCCCAGGTCGTCTACGGCGTGGTCGGCTACAAGACCCACGCCAAGATGCTGCTGATCGTGCGCCGCGAAGGCCGCAAACTGCGCCGCTACGTGCACCTCGGCACCGGCAACTACCACAGCGGCACCGCCCGCGTGTACACCGACATCGGCCTGCTCACCTCCGACCCGGACATCGGCAGCGACGTGCACCTGCTGTTCCAGCAGCTGTCCGGCCTGGCGCCCACCACCAAGCTCAAGCGCCTGCTGCAATCGCCGTTCACCCTGCACCCCGGGCTGATCAAGAAGATCGAGCGCGAAGCCAAGCTGGCCCGCGCCGGCAAGCCGGCGCGCATCATCGCCAAGATCAACGCCATCAACGAACCGCGGATCATCCGCGCGCTGTACGCGGCCTCGCAGGCCGGCGTGCGGATCGACCTGATCGTGCGCGGCGCCTGCGCGCTGCGCCCCGGCGTGCCCGGCATCTCCGACAATATCCGCGTGCGTTCCATCGTCGGGCGCTTCCTCGAACACAGCCGCCTGTACTGGTTCGGCAACGACGGTGCGCCGGAACTGTACTGCGCCAGCGCCGACTGGCTGGAGCGCAACCTGCTGCATCGCGTGGAAACCTGCTTCCCGATCCTGGACAAGGACCTGGCCGCGCGCGTGTTCAAGGAAGGGCTGCAGAACTACCTGGACGACAACTGCAACGCCTGGGAACTGCAGGCCGATGGCGGCTACGTCAAGCTGACGCCCGGCGACGACACGCCGCACTCGGCGCAGGGTCTGCTGTTGGCCAAGGTGTGAGGCGACCCAACCATGCGGCCGGCGACGATGCGTCATCCCGTCGCATGGCAGCAATGCGCGTCGCCATTGGCTAAACTGATCGCATGGCGCCCCTGACCTCCCCCACCTCCCCGCCACTCCAGGACGGGGACCTGCTGGCCGCGATCGACCTGGGTTCCAACAGCTTCCACATGGTGGTCGCGCGCTCGCTGCTCGGGCAGCTGCGCGTGGTCGACCGCCTGCGCGAAACCGTCCGCATGGCCGATGGCCTGGACAGCAAGGGCGGCCTGTCCGCGGCCGCCCGGCAACGCGCGCTGGACTGCCTGTCGCGCTTCGGCCAGCGCATCCGCGACGTGCCCGGTGCGCGCGTGCGCGCCCTGGCCACCAACACCGTGCGCCAGCTGCGCGATCCGCACGAATTCCTGGCGGCGGCGGAAGCCGCGCTCGGCAAGCCCATCGAAGTGGTCTCCGGCCGCGAGGAAGCGCGCCTGATCTACCTCGGCGTGGCCCACGCGCAACCGCCCAAGGCCGGGCAGCGCCGGCTGGTCATCGACATCGGCGGCGGCTCGACCGAATTCATCATCGGCCGCGGCTTCGAGACGCTGGAACGCGAAAGCCTGCAGGCCGGCTGCATCGCCAGCACGCGCCGTTTCTTTCCCGGCGGCAAGCTGTCGCGCAAGCGCTGGAAGGAAGCCCTCACCGAGATCGGCGCCGAGTTCCAGCAGTTCGCCGGCCTGTACCGCAACCTGGGCTGGCAGGAAGCCATCGGCTCGTCCGGCACCAACAAGGCGATCGGCGAGATCTGCGCGGCGATGAAGCTGACCAAGGGCGCGGTGACCGCCGAGGCGCTGCCGCAGGTGCGCGAGAAGCTGCTGCAGGCCGACCGCATCGAGGACATCGACCTGCCCGGGCTGTCCAGCGACCGCCGCCCGATCATCGCCGGTGGCGTGCTGGTGCTGGAAGCCGCCTTCGAGGCGCTGGGGCTGCAGCGCCTGATGGTCAGCAAGGCCGCCATGCGCGAAGGCATCCTGTTCGACATGCTCGGCCGCGGCAGCGACAACGACCCGCGCGATCTGTCCACCGCGGCACTGATGCACCGCTACGGCATCGACGAATTCCAGGCGGCGCGCGTGGAAGCCACGGTGATGCGCCTGTTCGAGCAGGTCGAGAGCGCCTGGGGCCTCAACGACGACGACGCCCGCATACTCGGCTGGGCCGCGCGCCTGCACGAGATCGGGCTGGCCATCGCGCACAGCCAGTACCACGTGCACGGCGCCTACCTGCTGGAGCATTCGGATATCGAAGGCTTCTCGCGGCAGGAGCAGCAGGTGCTCTCGGCGCTGGTGCGCACGCATCGCCGCGGCGTGCCGAAGACCGCGTTCGATGCCCTGCCCGACCGCCTGCTGCTGAGCGCCAAGCGCAAGGCCGCGCTGCTGCGGCTGGCCGTGCTGCTGCACCGCTCGCACGACGCCGACGCCATCCCACGGCTGGACCTGACCGCCAACGGCGACCGCCTGGACCTGGTGGTCGACCAGAAGTGGATCGAAGCCCGCCCCCTGCTCCGCTCCGACCTGGTCGGCGAGCCGGAGGACATGCAGGGCCTGGGCGTGGCGTTCAAGCCGTTCGTGGCGTGACCTCCGCGCGCGCCTCAATTGTGACTTGAGGTTACACTCGGCCCCGCCCCGGCTCTGCGGCGTGGTCTCCCCTTCGCCCCACGCCTCCTCGCCCTCCGTCCCCGCGGCGGGTGCAGAACCCGACGGCTGACTATTCGTCGCGTACCTGCCTTCAGGAGGAAGCCCGTGATCGACAGTAGGCATTCTGCGGACGCACTGACCGACGCCTGGCTGGAAGGCGGACCCGGTGCCGTCGCCATCGGCCGCAACGTCGACCGCCTGCTCGATGCCGTGCGCCGGCACCTCGACATGGACGTGGCCTTCGTCAGCGAATTCCACGGCCAGCATCGCGTGTTCCGCCATGTCGCCACCCGCCTCGACCGCGCGCCCATCCGCCCTGGCGACTCCAGTCCCCTCGACGAGGGCTACTGCATGCGGGTGGTCGAGGGCCGCATTCCGCAGCTGATCCCCGATACCGCGGCCATTCCCGCGCTGGAATACCTCCCGGAAACGCGGAGCCTCCCGATCGGGTCGCACATCAGCGTACCCATCCAGCTGCGCGATGGCCGCGTCTACGGCACGTTCTGCTGCTTCAGCCTGGCGCCCAGCCTGTCGCTCGGCCAGCGCGACCTGCACATGATGCGCGCCTTCGCCGACCTGCTGGCGTACCAGATCGATGGCGACCTGGACGCCGTGCAGGAACACGAGGCCAAGGTCGAGCGCATCACCTCGGTGCTGGAACTCGGCCAGCCGCACATCGTCTACCAGCCCATCTACCGCAGCAGCACGCGTCGGATCGTCGGGGTGGAATGCCTCTCCCGCTTCGACCTCGAACCCCGGCGCACGCCGGATGTCTGGTTCGCCGAAGCGCGCGAGATCGGCCTGGGCGTGCGGCTGGAACTCAATGCCATCCTGTCCGCCCTGGACGGGCTGCGTGGCGTCGCCGGCGACTTCTACGTGGCGCTGAACGTCTCGCCACAGACCCTCATCAGTGGCGGCATCGACGGCTACATCGATGACATCGATCCCCGCCGCGTGGTGCTGGAAATCACCGAACACTCGCTGGTCGACGACTACGGACTGCTTAACGAGCGACTGGGGCCGTTGCGCGAGGCCGGCGTGCGGATCGCGGTGGACGATGCCGGCGCCGGCTACGCCAGCATGCGCCACGTGCTGGCCATCCACCCCGACATCATCAAGCTCGACCTCAGCCTGACTCGCGGCATCGACAGCGATTCGCCGCGGCGCGCGCTGGCGGCCGCGCTGATCGAGTTCGCCCGCCAGACGCAGTCGCGCGTGGTGGCCGAGGGCGTGGAATCGGCCTCGGAACTGGCAGCGCTGCAGGCGCTAGGCGTGGACGACGTGCAGGGCTACCACCTCGCACGCCCGCTGGAGGTCGCCGCGCTGGCGCAGCGATTGCGCGACGAGCGCCTGCGCAACTAGCGGCACGCCGCCGCTCTGGCATGATGCCGGCCACCCCTCCTGCGCTCCGCCGATGAAGACCCATCTCCTGGCCGACGGCCTGCCGACCTCCCGCATCGCCTATGGCTGCATGCAGCTCAGCCGCGCCTGGGACGCCACGCCCGTCAGCGCCGACGAACGCCGCCACGCGCAGCGCCTGATCGAGACCGCGCTGGCCAACGGCATCACCCTGTTCGACCACGCCGACATCTATGCCCGCGGCAAGTCCGAGCAGGTGTTCGGCGACGTATTGCGTGCGTCGCCGGGCCTGCGCGAGCGCATGGTGCTGCAGTCCAAGTGCGGCATCCGCTTCGCCGACGATCCGCCGGGTGCGCCGGGCCGCTACGACTTCAGCCATGCGCATATCGTCGGCTCGGTCGAAGGCAGCCTGTCGCGGCTTGGCGTCGATCATCTCGATCTCCTGCTGCTGCACCGCCCGGACGCACTGGTGGAGCCGGAAGACGTCGCGCGCGCGTTCGACGCACTGCATGCTGCGGGCAAGGTGCGCCACTTCGGCGTCAGCAACCACACGCCCGGCCAGATCGACCTGCTGCGGCGATACGTCCGCCAGCCGCTGGTCGCCCACCAGGTGGAACTCAGCCTGTTGCATCACCACCTGATCGACGACGGCGTGGTCGCCAACACCACCGGCCATGCCTATGCCTCGGCAGCCGCCACGCTGGACTACTGCCGCCTACACGACATCCGCGTGCAGGCGTGGTCGCCGCTGGCCGGCGGCAGGCTGGCCACCACGTCCGAATTCGCCGACCCGGTGATCCGCGCCACCTCCACGCTGCTGCGGCAACTGGCCGAGGAGAAAGGCGTCACGCCCGAAGCCGTCCAGCTCGCCTGGCTGCTGCGCCATCCCGCCGGCATCCAGCCCATCGTCGGCACCACCGACCCGGTCCGGCTGGTCGCCTGCTGCGCGGCGGACGGCATCACGCTGAGCCGGGAAGAGTGGTATGCGTTGTTCACGGCGGCGCGGGGAGATCCCGTGCCATGAGCAGCGCACGTTATCGCTGGCTGGCCGGTGCGCTCCTGTCACTCACAGGCGCTGGTTGCGCCACGCAACCGGCACCGGCACCGGCGTTCGTCGACTGGTCGACCTTGGCGGACGGCTGTCGTTCTCACGGATTGTCCGAGGTCATGCTGTTCCCGGATGAGCTGGGGATGGAGCTGCACCCGACGGATATCAGGATCGGCCGCCTTCCCGATACCGGCAACGGACCGGGATTGCTGGTCCACTTCCGGCAGGGCCGGAACGGCATCTTCGCCCAGGCGACCGAGCCCCCCAGGATCTTCATCGCCGTCGGCGACTGGAGCCGCAGTTGCTCCATCCAGATCGATCACGAGGCATGTCCCTCAGCCGCAGCCGTCTATGAGGATCTGGCGGCGCGCAGCATTCCCATCGGCCATGCTTTCGATGACCCCATCGGCATCACGGTAATGCACGGCACCCGCTACTTCCTGAGTACGCGCGACGGGCACGACAACCAGGCCAATTGGTCCTATGTAGGAATCAGTCATCCGCTGCAAGCGGCATTGGACGCCGCACTCGCCGATCTTGCGGAATGCTCAGCGCCAGCCGTGCACGCGTACGACGAGAAATACACGATGCACGGTCATGGCCAGAGCAGCATTCAACAGCGAAGCGAGCGATGACGAACCGATACAACCATCTTTCGACTGTTGGAACCGCCGCCATGAACTCGAGATTCTCGCTCTCCACACGCGTGGTCATGGTCCTGCTGACCCTCTTGGCCGCATTGCCCACCCGCTCGACACCTGCGCTGACAAGCGCGTACACCGAAGTCTGGATTCGCACCTTCGACAGCGACGTTGTCTATGTCGCGCAAGATCGCGCGCGCCTTTCCTCGCTTTGCATCCAGATCGGCGAAACGGCGAGTTGGCTCCCGTCGGCGCTCCTCGATGACATCCGGCACCCCAAGCTCGACGAGGTAGAAGTCGTCAGGGGCATGGGTTTCTCAGACATCGATCAGCACGTGCCGGATTGGGAATCCTGGGGAGTCAGCGTGGACATTCCCTCCTTGGCAGAAGAACAGGAAAGGTTCGTGGATGGACCCACGTACTCCTTCGTTATCCATCAGGGGCGACCCGTCTTCCGCGTGGAGCAGCGCTGGCTTCCCTCGGCCGATGACCCTCGTATCCATCAACCGACCGAGATCTGGGTGCCGGTGCCCACGACCTCCCTCCGGGATGCACCTTGCCTCCCGCCCTCCCCCCAGAGACCGATATCCTAGGACCGCTGAAGCCCTTCGTGCTGTGGAAGCACCAGCGGCTGCACACGCCCGAAGCCATCCAGCTCGCCTGGCTGCTACGCCATCCCGCCGGCATCCAGCCCATCGTCGGCACCACCGACCCGGTCCGGCTGGTCGCCTGCTGCGCGGCGGACGGCATCACGCTGAGCCGGGAAGAGTGGTATGCGTTGTTCACGGCGGCGCGGGGTGTACGCGTTCCGTAATCCGCGGCGCGCGTGCGCCGTTGCGCGGATTCACCCGACCCCCTCACGACGGATGCCCCATGTCAGACACCGCCATCAACCTGAAAGACAAGCTGGCCCGCTTTTCCGAGCACTGGTCACCGCGCGTCGTCGCCGAGATGAACGACTACCAGTTCAAGCTGGCCAAGATCCACGGTGAATTCGTCTGGCATGCGCACGAGGAGACGGACGAAGTCTTCATCGTGCTGGCAGGCGAAATGACGCTGGAGTTCCGCGACAAGGCCGTGCCCCTCGCCACCGGCGAGATGTATGTCGTCCCCAGGGGCGTCGAGCACCGGCCGGTGGCCCAGGAGGAATGCAGCATCATGCTGGTGGAACCGCGCGGCGTGGTGAACACGGGCGATGCCGGCGGTGCGTATACCGCCAAGAACGACGTGTGGGTCTGAGATTGAAGACAACGCCGGGCGCGTGCTGAACCACCCCGAAAAGGAAACCATGCGACGCATCCTGCTTACCCTGCTCACGCTGTTTCCCATGACCGCCCTGGCCGGCGTTCCGTTCGAGGCCACGCTGGAGGACATGGCGGTCTCTGCAGACCACATCCTGGTCGGCCGTGTGACCGGCGTCGACATGATCGACGGGGCGGGCAAGCCCGTCACCGATCCCAAGGCGCGTACCGGGCCCAGCCAGCGGAACCAGATCCGCCTTCGCATCACGGTGGACCAAGTGCTCGTGTCCAATGCATCCCCCGTACCCAAGCATCTCTTCGTCCCGCTGGCATCACACCTTCACTACACGCTCGGCCAGATCCAGGCTGCGCACGCGCAGGACTCCGACCAACGCCTGATAATTCTGAAAGGGCACAGATTTGAGGGGATCAAGCCGGGCGTGTTCATGCGCCCGCTGGATGAGCGGCAGCAGGCACTCCGCCTTCGCCAGGCCGCCAGACGCACGCACGACTGACACGACTCCCGCCACGGGACGCGTGGCGCACCGATGGGAATGACATGGATAGCCGGGGCGTGGCCGCTTTCGAGAACGACAATACAGGCGTCCGACGGGCCGGTGGATGCGCCAAGGCCCGCTCTGCCAATCCCGCACGTCTCCAGCTTGAAGTCGTCAGCGACAGCATCGTGGCCGTCTCTCGCGCACCGCACCCCATCGGCGGCCGCGCTTTGGCCGTCGTGCTTTCGGTGATCGGCACTGTCGTGACCGGCTGCGTCGATACTGTCTCCGACGCGACCTTCGCCGCCGCGCGAGAAGCCAGGGATGCGGGTTACATCGAAAAGGGATGGATTCCGCCATGGCTACCGGACGATGCGACAGACATCCGGGAAGCGCACGATCTTGACACCAACGTCAGCATGCTCGCGTTCTCGCTGCCTCCACCCACCGCCGCGTCCTTGCCAGATACATGCCATGCGATTGAGCATGCGCAGACACTTCCAGCACCCCTCCAGCGGCCTTGGTGGCCGGACGAAGAAAGCCTGCGGACGTCGTACGTGTTTTTCCGTTGCCCCGAAGATGGCACCCGATACCGTTTTGTCGGCGTGAGCGTGCAGCAAGCGCGTGTACTGCACTGGCGAACCTACGGCGACTAGTTCACCTACCTTCACTCCACAAAGGAAAACAGCATGGGCACCTGGGGCATCGGCAGTTTCGACAACGACGACGCGGCGGATTTCATGATCGATGTGCTGGACAGCGGCGACCTGTCGCGGGTCCGCGAGGTGCTGGACAACGTACTGACATCCACCGAATACGTGGAGGCGCCGGACGCGGCGCTGGCGATCGTCGCAGCCGAGGTCGTGGCAGCGGGACGGGGGCGCCCCACGCTCGCGGCGCAGCAGGAGGAAGGACTGGCCGACTGGCTCGCGCGCATCCGGCCGAGCATCGATGCCGATCTCGTCACACAGGCGCGGCAGGCGCTCACCCGCATCCTGGCCGACCACTCGGAACTGCGGGAATTATGGGAAGAGACGGAGGACAGTCATGACTGGCAGGCCGTCGTCACCGAACTCCGCGGCCATCTCGACCCCTGACCCACCGGTCCGGCGCCACGTTCCGCACCACGCACCTCCTGGAAGCCCGATGACCGATCCCTACAATTCCTCCGCCGCCTATGCGCCCCCGTCCACCGCGTCTCGCGCCGCTGCACTGCCGCTCACGGACGCGATGGTGACCACGGCACTGGAACTGCCCGGCTACCGGATCACCCGCAACCTGGGCATGGTGCGCGGCATCACCGTGCGGTCGCGCTCGATCGTGGGCAATTTCCTGGGGGGATTGCAGTCGCTGTTCGGCGGCAACATCACCATCTACACCGAGCTGTGCGAGCAGGCCCGCGACGAGACCTATCGCGAGATGTTCCAGCACGCCCGGCAGCTCGGCGCCAACGCGATCATCGCCGTCCGCTACGACGCCACCGACGTGATGGCCGGGCTGACCGAAGTGCTGTGCTACGGCACGGCCGTGGTCGTCGAGCCGCTGGGCGAGTGATGCCCGGCGCTGTCAGGCGGGCTAGCCGGTTCACCGTGTAGGCGCTTGTCGGGCTTGGCGCGGCTGGTAGCGGGCGCTGGCCTTGCCGACGCGCCTGAGGGCGCCCTCGTCCACTGCCATGCTCCCCAGATGCCGCGGCATACGCGAAGGTGGCGCTGTAGACATCGGCAAACCCGGTCGCCGATGTCGTCCCAGGTCTCGCGGCGGTCCCGACCATGTCGCGCCGGATGCGCCGCCGGGTGCCCGGCGGGTCCTGCAACCTCCTCCTTGATACTCCGCGGCATGGCGTGCCCATCGTCGACGATTGTTCGCCGGCACGTCCCGGCTGCCACGACATCCCCTTCCCTGTAGCGAAAGCACACGCCGAGTATGTCGCGACACACTGCGCGATATGGCGCGACATAGGCGCGGTATTGAACGGCGATACCGATTGGTATCATGTTGGATACCGATTGGCATCTCCGCCGATACTCCTGCATATCGCGCGACATATGTCGCTGTATCGCGAGAGAGTCCACTCAGTATCACGCGGCATGCGAATGGTCATATCGGGCGATACCATCGCGCATGGATGTCGATACCAACCGGTATCCCTGACGATATGCACGCATGTGTCGCGACACACTCGGCCGTATAGACCGACATACAAAGTGGTATCGCCTGCGATGCTTCCCCATGTCAGTCGGAATACAGCAGGTGATTGGAGGGCATCTCCGGACCCTGTCGTGGCGTGCATCGGATAGAGTGACGCGGCCAGACAGGAGACCCGCGCCACCATGGACCCAGTGCCGCACGAACTCCGTCTCGCCATGACCCTGACGCTGCGCGAACGCATCCGGGCGAATCTCCTGCTCATGCTGCGGCATTGGACGGGGCTGATCGGTACGCTCGTGTTTGCCGCCATGGGCATCACGGTGATCGGCCTTTACTTCCAGAGTGAAGAGCCGTTGCGTCCCACGACGATACTCGTTTCACTCTTCGCCTTCGGTTTCACACCGATCATGGCGACGCTGAGTGCGCTTGCCGTCCACTACAACAGGCGATCCCGCGAGCCCTACACCTACACGTTCAATGCCGAAGGGATCCACGTCGAGGGCGTGACCTATGCCTATACGCACCGATGGGCGGCCATCTTCCGGGTGAAGACGCTGGGTGGGTTCCTGATGTTCTTTTTCAGCCCGGGCGCCGCCCACTGCCTGCCGCTTAAACGGCTGGACCCGACGACGGCGTCGGCCCTGATCCGGATGGCCCGGGAACACGGCGTTGCCGTGGACCCCGCAAACACCGTCATCCCGCGGTCACCCAACCGAAACACCAGCGACACCTGACAGCCCCAGCATGCGCAAAACGTGGAGCTGCGCATGCGCTTTGCCATCGTCACCGAGACCTATCCGCCGGAAGTGAACGGCGTGGCCCTCACCGTGCAGGGGCTGGAAGCCGGTCTGCGCCAGCGCGGGCATGCGGTGTCCGTGGTGCGTCCGCGCCAGCCGGACGACGAGACCGACGTGGACGACACCCTGCTGGTGCGCGGCGCCCGCCTGCCGCGCTACCCGGGCCTGAAGTTCGGCCTGCCCGCCACGCGCCGCCTGCTGGCGCTCTGGAAGGAGTCGCCGCCGGACGCGCTGTACGTGGCCACGGAAGGTCCGCTCGGCTGGTCGGCGCTGCGCGCGGCGCGGCGGCTGGGCATTCCGGTGGCCACCGGCTTCCACACCCGCTTCGACGAATACATGCGCGATTACGGCGTGCGTTTCCTGCAGCACACCGCGCTGCGCTGGATGCGCCGCTTCCACAACGGCGCCGACGCGACGCTGGTCCCCACGCGCGAACTGGCCGACTTCCTGCAGTCGCAGGGGTTCCATCATGTGGTGCGGCTGGCGCGTGCGGTGGATGCCCGCCACTTCAGCCCTTTGCAACGCGATGACACGCTGCGCGCCGCGTGGGGCCTGGGGCCGGACGAGGTGGCGGTGATCTACGTGGGCCGCGTGGCCGCGGAGAAGAACCTGGAGCTGTCCATCCGCGCGTTCCGCGCGATCCAGCAGGCGCAGCCGACGGCGAAGTTCGTCTGGGTCGGCGACGGTCCGCTACGCGAGCGGCTGGCGCAGGAGCATCCGGACTTCCTGTTCTGCGGCGTGCAGCGCGGCGAAGCGCTGGCGCGGCACTTCGCCAGCGGCGACCTGTTCCTGTTCTCCAGCCACAGCGAAACCTTCGGCAACGTCACCCTGGAAGCGATGGCCAGCGGCGTGCCGGTGGTGGCCTTCAACTACGGGGCCGCACGCGAACACCTGATCGACGGCGTGCACGGCGCCGCCGTGGACCACGACGACGATTTCCTGGCGGCCGCGCTGCGGCTCGCCACCGATGCCGCCCTGCGCCGCCAGCAGGGCCAGGCCGCCAGCCGGGCGATGCACGACCTGCATCCGGACCAGGTGGCCGCCGACTTCGACGCCCTGCTGACCGACCTCGCCCTGACACGGAGAAGCCACCATGCGTCCGCTGCTGCCGCGTAATGCCTTGATGGGCCGGGACACCGGCTGGTGCCTGCTCGCCAACCGCTGGGGCGAAGGGCTCGGCGTGCGCCGCTTCTTCGCCGTGGTCAGCCGGTTGGGCGACGGCGTGTTCTGGTACGTGCTGATGGCGGCGCTGATCGTCGCCGATGGCCTGGACGGTCTGGCGGCCTCCGCGCACCTGGCGGGCACCGGCGTGATCGCGCTGACGCTGTACAAGGCGTTGAAGCGCTGGACGCGCCGCCCGCGGCCGTTCGCTTCCGACGTGCGCATCCGCGCGTGGATCGCGCCGCTGGACGAATTCAGCTTTCCCTCGGGCCACACGCTGCACGCCGTCGCATTCACCCTGGTCGCGCTGGCCCACTATCCGGTACTGGCACCGCTGCTGATCCCGTTCGCCGCTTGCGTGGCCGCTTCGCGCGTGGTGCTGGGACTGCACTACCCCAGCGACGTGCTGGCGGCGACGGTGATCGGTACTGCGCTGGCCGGACTGTCGATCTGGATGGTGCCCGGCGTCAGCCTGCTGGGCTAGCGTGAGCGACGCTGCAAGGTGGCTTGTAAACCGCGCATGCATCACGCAAGAAAACACGCTCCGTAGGAGCGCTCTCGGGCGCGATGCTGTTCGTTGCGTGCCTGGAAAAGCATCGCGCCCGAGGGCGCTCCTACAGGGCTTGAAGCCTGGCGCGTGAGAGGGCGGGCTTCAGCTGCCCCATCCAATCGCGATCGTTCGCCACTTGCGCGTCGGCACGGCTGCGGTCAAGCGCATCAACGTCGAGATCGGCGATGGCCCACCCCTGATCGCCCGTGGTCTGCGCCACCACGCCGTCGTTGGGCAGGCCACGGTCCATCGGCGCGAAGATCGCCGCCTCGCCGGTGTTGAGGTCGAGTGCGGGACTCCACGCCGCTTCGCCTGCGGTGACCGCCTGCGCGACGAACATCCGGTTCTCCAGCGCGCGCGCCAGGCACCCCACCCGTACGCGGGTGGCGCCGGCCGCGGTATCGGTGCAACTGGGCACCAGCAGCAGGCGCGCACCGGCCTCGGCCTGCGCGCGCACGGGCAGCGGGAACTCGCTGTCGTAGCAGACGGCCACGCCGGCGCGCACGCCGTCGATGTCGAACACGTTCAGCGCATCGCCGCCATCGATCACGCCCAGCCCCTTCTCGAAGCCGGTCAGCTGCAGCTTGTCCTGCCAGGCATGCGCACCCTGCGGCGTGAACACGTCGCTGCGGTTGCGGTAGCGACCGGCGCCCTGCTCCAGCAGGAAGCTGCCGGCGACGACGTACAGGTCGAGCTCACGAGCCAGCCGCGCGTATAGCGCCAGCCAGTCCTCGCGGTAGCGCTGGATCGCCGCCAGCGAGGCGTGCAGATCGGCCTGCGTGGCGGCATCGAAGGTCGCCGCCAGTTCCAGCGACAGGTATTCCGGCAGCACCGCGATGCACGCGCCCTGCGCCGCCGCCTCGCCCAGCACCTGCGACTGGCGCGCCGCGAACGCGGCGAAATCCCGTGGCGCCTGGATGGCGTACTTCGCGACGGCGACCTTCATCGCATCGGCTCCAGTCCACGCAGCCAGAACGTCAGCGCGTGGTCGGTTTCGCCACGGCCGATCTCGTTCCACGCCAGCCGCATGGTCATGCCCGGCTGGCGCGTATAACCGCGCTTGTCCCAGAACGCCTCGTTGCCGCGATGGCCCTCCGGCCTGCGCGGATCGTCGCGCTCGCGGTCCACCGCACAGAACGCGGTCCACGCGAAGCGGCCCAGCGCCCGCGCATGCGCTTCGCGATGATCGAAGAAGGCGTGGCCGATGCCCTGCCCACGGTAGGCCGGCAGCAGCACGGATTCGCCGAAATAGAAAACGTCCTCCGGATCCATCCCCGCCTCGACGAAGGGCTGGCGGAACGCCTCGGTATCATCCTCCAGCGGCAGGCCGGTCGACGCACCCACCACCTGGCCGGCATCCATCGCCAGGACGAACACGCTCTCGGCCGAGCGCGCATAGGCATCGAGGTAGTCGCGCTCGTAGTCGGCATCGCCTTCGTACAGATACGGCCAGTCGCGGAACACGGCCGCACGCAGTCGCGCGACATCATCCAGCCAGGGCGTGATTTCCGGCCCACGGAAAAGGCCGATGGTGTACGCAGGGCTCATCCGTGAACTCTAGCGCACGCCATCGGCCGGGGCGAGGCAGCCGTCCATGGCCAGACATCCGTCCGTTGTGGATTAATCCAGTGCGGCCGCGCCGTTGGCCTCAACGCGATACCCGTGTTCCATCTCCCGGCGTACCGCGATACTCGCGCAGGCCGCCACGAGGGAGGCCAGCAGCAACGGCAGAATGAGCGCGGGCGCGAACCTGTCGCCTGCGGCGAGCCCGGTGCAGAGCCACCCGACGCCCCATGCCATCGCCACCAGGAGGAGCGGCTGCAGCGGCCGGCAGAGGAACCCCGCCACGGCTGCGACGATCCCGATCACGCCGAGAGGAAGCGCGAACATCATCGTGGCGGCCAGCAAGCCCATCATCCGGCGTCCCGCCAGCTATAGAGGACAACGGCTGCGGCCGGCAGCACCGCAAGCCAGGCATCGCGGCCGATGTCGCGGGTCAGGTATGCGTCGTCATGCCAGGCCGCGTCCAGCACGCGCCGCTCTCTGGGCAGGACGCCATCGTCCATCACGCCCATCCATTCGGCGCAGACCGCATGGTGTCCATCCTGGTGTCCCGACGACAGATGACGCCAGGCTTCGTAGTACGAGGGTGTGCCTCCCGCCAGTGCACCGCGCGAGCGCGTCGCACCTTCGAAATAGCCCAGACCCTCGCGCTGGATGGCGGCGGCCGCGTGGCGTGCCAGTTCCAGTACGACCGCACCGCGCGACTCGTGACCCAACAGCAAGCCGAAGAGCAGATATCGCAGCTGTCCGGCCGACATCGCCACACCGCGCAGACCCGCGGTCTGGATGGCGGACGGGAGCACCTGTTGCGCCCGATGGTAGATGCGTACGCGATTCATGGCGGGACTCAGCGCAGTTCCGTGCCCAGCGCGTACCAGTCCACCTTGCGGGTGACCCACATGATCGCGGCCAGGATGCCGAACAGCAGCAGCGAGCCCATCAGCAGTGCGTTGTTCTCCGACTTCAGCAGGATGTACAGCACGCCGTAGAGCGCGGTCAGCATGGTCGCGAACCCGGCGGCGCGCAGCCAGCTCTGCAGCACGCCCGACAGGTAGAAGAACTGCAGGCCGATGCAGGCCGCCGCCGAGACCAGATACGCCTGCCAGAACGCGATGTGCTCGGACAGGCTGAGCAGCAGCAGGAAGAAGATCGCCAGCGCCAGGCCGACCAGCAGGTACTGCAGCGGATGGATCGGCAGACGCTTGATCAGCTCGAACAGGGCAAAGCCGACGAAGGTCAGCACCACGAACAGGATGCCGTACTTGCTGGCGCGATCGACCTGCGTGTAGACGTCGACCGTGTCGACCAGGCTGACCACGGCGCTGTCGATGGCACTGGATCCGCTGCCGTCGGCCGCGTATTCGCCGGGCGATGCACCGAGCGAAGGCGGCTGGGTCAGCTTGCCCGAGACGGAGTCCAGCTGGCTCTGCGCGGCACTGGCCAGCGACGACACCTGCCAGCGTGCGCTGAAGCCCGCATCGTCGATCGTCTTGCTGTTGGGCAGGAAGCGGCCGCCGAACAGCGGCTGGCGCCAGGTCGAGCGCATGGTGATGTCGTTGCTGTCCGCGATCGGCGCGATGCCGATCGACTGCGTGCCCGCCAGCGTCATCTCCAGATGTGCAGTGCTCGCAGGCAGCGAGCCGCCCTGCACGTCGAGCAACGCGTGGATGCCGTCCATGCGCGACGACATCGCGCCCGTGCCGGCGGACAGGCTGCGCGGCACGCCATCCACCGTCAGCGACGGCGTGCCCACCAGGCCACGCACATCGGCCATGCCGGCGACCACGTAGGGCTGTCCATAGATCCGTCCTGCGGCAGCCGGCACCTGCATGGGCGCGAAGCCGGCCTTCAGCGAGGCCTTCCATTCGTACACGTTGACCGTGTACAGGCCGATGCGTCGCTCACCCGGCTGCAGGCGCCCATCGACGACCAGGGTCGCCGGCATCTGCACGATGTAGCCTTCCTTCACATCGCGGCGCGCCTCGGGCTTGCCGTCCTCGTCGACGACGTTGACCATGCGCTCCTCCCGCCAGGGAACGACGCGCAACGGGCCGACCACCTGCTGGGGACCGGCCATGCTCTGCGATACGCGCGCCTCGGCCTGGGTGCGGTACCGCTCGCGGTCCTGGATGACGCCGCGGATCATCAGCAGCGGAATGAGCAGCAGCAGGACCAGCCCGCCGACGGTAAGGAAACGCAACAGCAACTTCAGTGACTTCATGTCGATGCCCCGGTTGGATACGGGATGCATCGTCCGGCGGCTGCGTGCAACCGGCAGGGAGCGTGTTTGAAGGCTGTGTGAAGTGCTCCGGTTCCCTCTCCCTGCTGACGAGGAGTAGGAATGTTGACGTAGCTGAGCTTGAGGTGCTCTCCCCCTCTCCCTGCGCAGCGGGGAGAGCAACTGTCTTGATTCAGGCTGTTTGGGAGGCGTTGAGATGGTCCCGCATGCGGGCGTTGAGGATGACCAGCAGTTTGCGCATGGATGCCACCAGGGCCACCTTGGCGGGTTTACC
>NZ_JAKZBW010000021.1:0-76561 GCF_022539275.1 Pseudoxanthomonas sp. LH2527
TGCTGCAAAGCCGGCTCCGGCAAAGTCCGCCCCCACCGCGGCTGCGACCAAGACTCCCGTGCCTGTGACCGCCGCCAAGGCGGCTGCCCAGGCCCCGGCGCCCGCCGCCAAGGTTCCGTCCCCCCCGAAGCCTGTGCCAGTCCCGAAAACGAATACCAAGAACGCCAAAACCGCCGCTGCCGCAGAAGCGCCCGTCAGCCCCCGTCCCGCCGTCGCCCGTCCCGTGGGGAAGGTCGCGGTCGCCGTGGCGGCCCGGCCTTCCGCGCCAGTCGTGCGTGGCAAGGTGAAAGAAGTGCCCTACAAGACCGATGAAGCCACCGGTCGTCCGATAGTGCCGACCGGCTACAAGCCCTCGTCCGACGAGGAGTACATGAGCACCCTGCAGCTCGAGTACTTCCGCCAGCGCCTGCTGCAATGGCGTGCCGACCTGGTCGAGGAATCCAAGCAGACCATCGAGAACCTCAAGGACGAAGTCCGCGACATCGGCGACGAGGCCGAGCGCGCGACCCGCGAGACCGAGAACTCGCTGGAACTGCGTACCCGCGACCGCTACCGCAAGCTGATCGGCAAGATCGACAGCACGCTCAAGCGCCTGGAAGCCGGCGATTACGGCTACTGCGTCGATACCGGCGAAGAGATCGGCCTGGATCGCCTGGAGGCGCGCCTGACCGCCGAGCGTACCATCGACGCGCAGGAACGCTGGGAGCACCTGCAGAAGCAGCAGGGCGACTGAGCCCGGCGTCTTCCGCAAACGGAAAGCCCCGCTCCGGCGGGGCTTTTTCGTGGGCGACCGGATCCGCTACTGCAGTTCGCGCAGGTCCAGCCGCCGCAGCCGCGGCGCTTTCCAGGCGGTCACGCCGGCCACCGACAGGATCGCGAAGCCGCCCACGATCACCGCCGGCACCAGCCCCAGCAGCCGGGCCATCGTGCCGGCGTAGAACGCGCCCAGTTCGTTCGACGAACTGACGAAGATGCCGTTGATCGACGACACGCGCCCGCGCATGTCGTCCGGCGTGGACAGTTGCAGGATGGTCGAGCGGACCACCACCGAGACGCCGTCGCACATGCCGTAGAACAGCAGGATTCCCGCCGACAGCCAGAAACTGCGCGACAGGCCGAAGGCGATGACCGCCAGGCCGAAGCCCGCCACGGCGAACAGCAGCACGCGTCCGGCGTGTTGCTGCAGCGGATGGCGGGCCAGCCACAGGCCCACGCAGACCGAACCGGCTGCCGGCATCGCGCGCAGGATGCCGAGGCCTTCCGGGCCGTAATGCAGGATGTCGTGGATGAAGGCCGGCAGCATCGCCACCACGCCGCCCAGCAGCACCGAGAACATGTCCAGCGCCATCGCGCCCAGCATGATCTGGTTGCCCAGCACGAAGCGCGCGCCCTGCGCGATGCTGGCGAACACCGGCAGGCTGACCGCCGGCGGTCCCGGCTCTTCCACGCGCAGGCGCGCAAGCACGATCGCCGCCATCAGCGCGAACACCACCGCCATCGCGTACGACAGCGTCTTGCCGCCGAAACCCACCAGCAGGCCGCCCAGCGCGGGGCCGGTGACCAGCGCCGCCTGGAAGATCACGCTGCCCAGTCCCGCGGCGCGCACGAAGTCCTCGCGCGGCAGCACCTTCGCGAACAGCGCGTTGTAGACCGGACCGAGGAAGGAGCGCGCCATGCCGGTCAGCGCGATGGCCGCGTAGATCGGCCAGGTGCCATGGACGGGCAGCTTGCCGGCGGACACCGCCACCAGGATGGCCGCCGTGGTCGCCAGCGCCGCGCAGGCGATGATGCCCACGCGCCGCCGCGGCAGGTGATCGACCAGATAGCCGGCGAACGGCGCCACGCAGAAGAACGGCAGCACTTCCGCCAGGCCCACCAGGCCCAGCGAGAAAGGATCGCGGGTCAGTTCGTAGATATGCCAGCCGACGGTGACCGCGACGATCTGGTACGACAGCAGCGCGCAGATGCGGTACGCCAGTACCGCCGCGTAGCGGCGGTTGCGCAGCAGCGAGAACGCGGACGGCGTGCCGGTTCCGCTCACTTCGCGTTCGCGGCCGTCTCGCGGATGAAGGCCAGCAGCGAGGCCAGGCCGTTGCTGCGGGTGGGCGAGAGATGCTTGGCCAGGCCGATGTCGGCGATGTAGTCGGGCGAGGTGGCCAGGATCTCCGCGGCAGAACGTCCCGCGTAGACGCGCAAGGCCAGGAAGATCAGCCCGGAGACGATCGCCGAATCACTGACCGCATGGAAATCCAGCTTCGCCACGTCGCCCGCGGGCACGATCCAGACCATGGACTGGCAGCCGAGCAGCCGGTGCTCCTCGCGCTTCCACTCCTCGGGGAACGGCGGCAGCTTGCGGCCCAGGTCGATCAGGTACTGGTAGCGTTCGGACCAGTCGCCGAAGAAGGCGAACTCGTCCTTGATCGCCGCCTGCGCCTCGGCAGCGGTGGGTTCGAGCGGAAAGATCGTGTCGGTCATGGGGTGAGCAAGCCTGGTTCAGAAGCCCCTCTCCCGTCGGGAGAGGGGTTGGGGTGAGGGTACGGCGAAGTCCGCGTGGTGCCGGCATCCAGATCTCGCCACCCCCTCATCCGGCGCTTCGCGCCACCTTCTCCTGCAGGGAGAAGGGAGTAGCAGCTCACGCCCGCTTCCAGCGCACACCCTGCGGCGTGTCTTCCAGCAGGATGCCTTCGGTCGCCAACTGGTCGCGGATGGCATCGGAACGGGCGAAGTCGCGGGACGTCTTGGCCGCCGCACGCTCGTCGATCAGCGCCTGGATGCGCGCGTCGTCGTCGGACGAGGTGCCGCGACCGAACCACTCGGCCGGATCCTGCTGCAACAGCCCCAGCACGCGACCGGCGCCGAGCAGTTCCGATTTCAGTGTGCTCAACCTTTGTGGCGTCGCGTTCACGCTTACCCAGCTATCAAGAGCCTGCACCAAGCCAGACGCGTCGAACATTTCTTCACTACTGGATTTGGGGACGACAACGCCCACGAATTCAAGAAGCTTGGAGTGCGCCTCCAAGTCAGCTGCCGAAATCTGTCTGTCAGGGGTGATTCCGATCCTGACCCGATTGACTTGGCCGACGAGCTCCAGGTGACGACGAATTTCGGCGGCGATGCGCGCGATTTCCGCCAGCGCCTGCGGCGTGTTGAGATCGTCGTCCAGCGCGTCCTCGATCACCTGCGGCGTCGCGCCGACGGCATCGACATCGCCCAGGTCCCGCAGCGTGCCGTACAGCCGGTCCAGCGTGTTTTTCGACTGCTCGACCAGAGCCTCGGACCAGTCCAGCGGTTGTCGGTAGTGCGCGGACAGCAGGGCATAGCGCAGCGCTTCCGGCGGATGCCGCTGCAGCAGGTCGTGCACCTTCTCGATGTTGCCCAGCGACTTGCTCATCTTGGCGCCGCCGAAGTTGAGCATGCCGTTGTGCAGCCAGAAGCGCGCGAACGGCTTGTGCGAGCCATCGGCGTGCTTGTGCGCGCACTCGCTCTGCGCCACTTCGTTCTCGTGGTGCGGGAACTGCAGGTCCACGCCGCCGGCATGGAGGTCGATGGTTTCGCCCAGGTGGGCCGCGGCCATCGCCGAGCATTCGATATGCCAGCCCGGGCGACCGACGCCCCAGGGCGACTCCCAGCCCGGCAGATCCGGGGTGGAGGGCTTCCACAGCACGAAATCGCCCGGATCGCGCTTGTAAGGGGCCACTTCCACCCGCGCGCCGGCGAGCATTTCCTCCGGATCGCGGCGCGACAGCTTGCCGTATTCGGCAAAGCTGCCCACCGCGAACAGCACGTGGCCTTCGGCGGCATAGGCATGGCCGCCGGCGATCAGCTGCTCGATCATCGCGATGATGTGCGGGATATGCGCGGTGGCGGCCGGCTCGATGTCCGGCGCGAACTCGCCAGTGACGCCCAGGCCGGCC
Source organism: Pseudoxanthomonas sp. LH2527 (assembly GCF_022539275.1). NCBI lineage: Bacteria > Pseudomonadati > Pseudomonadota > Gammaproteobacteria > Lysobacterales > Lysobacteraceae > Pseudoxanthomonas > Pseudoxanthomonas sp. LH2527. The sequence goes on from NZ_JAKZBW010000021.1 coordinate 3,915, forward strand.
ATGTCGTCGCGGTAGGCGGCCGCATAGCGGTCGGTGATGGCCGAAATCGCCACCCCCAGCTCCTTGGCCGCGGCGTTGATCTTGTCGTCCACGTCGGTGATGTTGCGGGCGTAGCGCAATTGGCCGAAACGGCGGCGCAGCAGGGCTGCCAGCACGCCGAACACGACCGGCCCGCGGGCATTGCCGATGTGGACGTAGTTGTAGACGGTGGGCCCGCAGACGTACATGGTCGGGATCGGGCCAAGCGGTTGGAAGTCCTCGACCCGACGGGTGAGGTTGTTGTGCAGGCGCAGGGTCATGGGGACAGGGCAGGAGAGAGCACGGGAATTCTAACGCCACCGCCGCGCGCGGGGGTCCTGCGGCGCATCCGGCGGCCGATGTTCAGCCCCACTCAAGGCGCGATCCCTACACTGAGGCCCCTGGATACCGCTTGCAGGCCACATGCTCCGCCTCCGCACCACCCTTTTCCTGTCCTGTCTTCTGCTCACCGCGCCCGCCGTGGCGCAGGAGCGGGTGATCCCGACGGAAAACGTGCGCCTGGACTATGCACAGGTGCTGGGTGTCGAGCCGGTCTACCAGACCCTGCGCGCCACGCGCACCGAGCAGCGCTGCGACGAAGTGCCCGCCGCCATGCCCGAGGCGCCGCAGCCCGAACAGGACGAGAGCCGCTGGAGCCGGATGGTCGACTCGGTCCGCGGCTGGTTCGGCGCTGACGCCGAGCCGGAGCGGGCGCCCCCGGTGACGCTGCCCGCGGTCAAGGTCAACTGCCGCGTGGTGCCGATCGAGCGCGAATTCCAGCGCCCCATCGCCTACGACGTGGACTACATCTACAAGGGCGTGAAGTACCGTTCGCGCCTGGCCGAAGACCCCGGCAACCGCCTGCGCATCCGCATCTCCGTGGTGCCCTACGTGGCGCCCGCCCAGTCCACGGCCAGCGGCCCCTGATTCCGTGCCTGGTTGCACACGCAACCGAATCCATCCTTGCGCTGCGCCGCAGCACATGCGAGCATTCGCGCCCATGAAGATGAACGCACACGCCCATGCAGACAGCGCGGCCTCGCAGGCCTCGAGCATGACCTCGCGTGCGCGTCGACCGGAATCCTGCATCTAGCTGGGTAGCCCGGACGTTTTCGCCTGTTCGCCGGAACCCAGCCAGAGGCTGGGTTTTTTCGTTTCTGAAGCCCGTTTGCCACACTCCCGACACCAGGATGCCGTAATGAAGCACTTCTTGAACACGCAGGACTGGAGCCGCAGCGACCTCGACGCGTTGCTGACGCAGGCCGCCCTCTACAAGCAGCACAAGCTGGGCGATGCGCTGAAAGGCAAGTCAATCGCGCTGGTGTTCTTCAATCCGTCCATGCGTACCCGCACCAGCTTCGAGCTGGGCGCGTTCCAGCTGGGCGGCCATGCGGTGGTGCTGCAGCCGGGCAAGGACGCGTGGCCGATCGAGTTCAACCTGGGCACGGTGATGGATGGCGACACCGAGGAACACATCGCCGAGGTGGCGAAGGTGCTGGGCCGCTACGTCGACCTGATCGGCGTGCGCGCGTTCCCGAAGTTCGTCGACTGGGCCTACGACCGCGAGGACATCGTGCTCACGTCGTTCGCCAAGTACTCGCCGGTACCGGTGATCAACATGGAGACCATCACCCATCCCTGCCAGGAACTGGCGCATGCGCTGGCGCTGCAGGAGCACTTCGGCACCCAGGACCTGCGCGGCAAGAAGTACGTGCTCACCTGGACCTACCACCCCAAGCCGCTCAACACCGCCGTGGCCAACTCCGCACTGACCATCGCCACGCGGCTGGGCATGGACGTGACCCTGCTGTGCCCCACGCCGGACTACGTGCTGGACGAGCGCTACATGGGCTGGGCCCAGCAGAACGTCGCCGAGAGTGGCGGTTCGCTGCAGGTGAGCCACGACATCGACAGCGCCTATGCCGGTGCCGACGTGGTGTACGCCAAGAGCTGGGGCGCGCTGCCGTTCTTCGGCAACTGGGAGCCGGAAAAGCCGATCCGCGACCAGTACAAGCACTTCATCGTCGATGAGCGGAAGATGGCGCTGACCAACAACGGTGTCTTCAGCCACTGCCTGCCGCTGCGCCGCAACGTCAAGGCCACCGACGGCGTGATGGACTCGCCGCAGTGCATCGCCATCGACGAAGCCGAGAACCGCCTGCATGTGCAGAAGGCGATCATGGCCGCGTTGGTGAAGTAAGCCGGTTCTGCCCCTTCCCCCGCCTGCGGGGGAAGGCTGGGATGGGGGCGAACGGCCTCCGGAAAGTTCGACCTCGTCCCATTGCCCCCACCCCAACCCTCCCCCGCAAGCGGGGGAGGGGGCACATCACTTGAGACCTCAGAAATGACTGCTTCCGACTCCAAAGACATCGTCCTCGCCTTCTCCGGCGGCCTCGACACCAGCTTCTGCGTGCCCTACCTGAAGGAGCGCGGCTGGAACGTGCACACCGTGTTCGCCGATACCGGCGGCGTGGATGCCGAAGAGCGCGCCTTCATCGAGCAGCGTGCCGCCGAGTTGGGCGTGGCCAGCCACGTCACCGTCGATGGCGGCCCCGCCATCTGGGACGGCTTCGTCAAGCCGTTCGTGTGGGCGGGCGAGGGTTACCAGGGCCAGTACCCGCTGCTGGTGTCCGACCGCTACCTGATCGTCGATGCGGCGCTGAAGCGCGCCGCCGAGCTGGGCACGAATGCCATCGCGCATGGCTGCACCGGCATGGGCAACGACCAGGTGCGCTTCGACCTGGCGGTGAAGGCCAGCGGTGACTACCGCATCGTGGCGCCGATCCGCGAGATCCAGAAGGAACACACGCAGACCCGCGCCTACGAGCAGGCCTATCTGGAGGAGCGCGGTTTCGGCGTGCGCGCCAAGCAGAAGAGCTACACCATCAACGAGAACCTGCTGGGCCTGACCATGTCCGGCGGCGAGATCGACAAATGGGAAGCGCCGGGCGAAGGCGCGCGCGGCTGGTGCGCGCCGCGTGCCGAATGGCCCGAAGCGCCGCTGCGCGTGACCATCGGGTTCAAGCACGGTGAAGCGGTCAGCCTCGATGGCCAGCCTGTCGCCGGCGCCGCACTGCTGGCGAAGTTGAACGCCTTGTTCGCGCCGTACGGCGTGGGCCGTGGCGTGTACACCGGCGACACCGTGATCGGCCTGAAGGGCCGCATCGTGTTCGAGGCGCCGGGCCTGGTGTCGCTGCTGGCCGCGCACCGCGCGCTGGAGGAGACGGTGCTGACCAAGCAGCAGAACCGCTTCAAGCCGGAGGTCGCGCGCAAGTGGGTGGAACTGGTGTACGAAGGCTTCTACCACGATCCGCTGAAGGCCGACCTGGAGGCCTTCCTGCAGTCCTCGCAGGCCACGGTCAACGGCGAGGTGGTACTGGAGACCCGCGGCGGCCGCGTCGATGCGGTGGCGGTGACGTCGCCGCACATCCTCAACGCCAAGGGCGCGACCTACGCGCAGTCGGCCGACTGGGGCGTGGAGGAGGCGGAAGGCTTCATCAAGCTGTTCGGCATGAGCTCGACCCTGTGGGCCGAGATCAATCGCTGAGTCTTCAGGAAAAGCCCTGCCGTCATTCCAGCGCAAGCTGGAATCCAAGTTGATTCTGCCTCGGACGCTTCAGAAGCAAGAGCAAAATGGATCCCGGCCTTCGCCGGGATGACGTCTGAAACGACGACGGTCCACGGACACACACCATGCTGCCATCCGTTCTCCAACACCTCGAAAAGCTGGTGTCCTTCGACACCCGCAATCCGCCGCGCGACATCGGCACCGACGGGATCTTCGACTACCTGCGGGTCCAGTTGCCGGACTTCCGCATCGAGGTGACCGACCACGGCGCCGGTGCGGTGTCGTTCTTCGCGGTGCGCGGGCAGCCGAAGCGGGTATTCAACGTGCATCTGGACACGGTGCCGTCGTCGCCGGCGTGGAGTGCCAGCCCGCATGTGCTGCGCGTCGAGGGCGACCGGGCCATCGGCTTGGGCGCCTGCGACATCAAGGGTGCAGCGGCAGCGCTGATCGCGGCCGCGCAGGTGACCAAAGGAGATGCCGCCTTCCTGTTCACCACCGACGAGGAAGCGAACGATGCGCGCTGCATCGCCGCGTTCCTCGCGCGCGACCACGGGTTCGGCGAGGCGATCATCGCCGAACCGACCCGCTGCGAAGCCGTGCTGGCGCACCGTGGCATCAGCGCCGTCCGCATGGCGTTCACCGGACAGGCGGGTCATGCCTCGGCCGAGAACGCGCTGTCGCTCAGTGCCCTGCACAACGCGATGCGCTGGGGCACGACCGCGCTGGACTTCGTGCAGGACCAGCATCACCTGCGCTTCGGCGGGCTGACCGGCCTGCGCTTCAACATCGGTCGGGTCGAAGGCGGCATCAAGGCGAACATGATCGCGCCGAGCGCCGAAGTCCGCTTCGGCTTCCGGCCGCTGCCGTCGCAGGACATGGAACAGCTGCATGCCACGTTCCGCGGGTTCGCCAACGCCGATGCGCTGGCCGAGTACGAAGAGACCTTCCGCGGTCCGTCGCTGCCATCGGGCGATGTCGCCCGCGCCGAGGAGCGCCGTCTGGCCGCGCGTGATCTTGCCGACGAACTCGGGCTGACGATCGGCAACGCGGTGGACTTCTGGACCGAGGCGTCGCTGTTCTCGGCCGCCGGCCTCACCGCCTTCGTCTACGGGCCGGGCGACATCGCCCAGGCGCATACGGCGGACGAGTGGGTGTCGCTCGAACAGTTGCAGCGTTACGCCGATAGTGTGGCAAGGATTCTCCAGTAACCCCGTAGGGCGGGCCTTGGCCCGCCGTGCGCAACGATGACGATGGCGGGCCAAGGCCCGCCCTACACAAGCGAAGACATGGAATCGAACAAGCAAACCCGGCAGACCATCATCCGCCTGCTGTCCAGCATGGCCAGCGCGAAGGAGATCTCGCAGTACGTCAAGCGCTTCTCGCAGCTGGACGCCAAGCGCTTCGCGGTGGTCAAGGTCGGCGGCGCGGTGCTGCGCGACGACCTGGAGGCGCTGACCTCGTCGCTGACGTTCCTGCAGGAGGTCGGCCTGACGCCCATCGTCGTGCACGGCGCCGGTCCGCAGCTGGATGAGGAAATGACGGCCGCCGGCATCACCAAGCAGACCGTCAACGGCCTGCGCGTGACCACGCCGGAGGTGCTGGCGATCGTGCGCAAGGTGTTCCTGCAGCAGAACCTGGCGCTGGTCGAAGCCTTGCAGCAGGTCGGCGCACGCGCCACGTCGATCGTGTCGGGCGTGTTCGAGGCCGAGTACAAGGACCAGGCTACCTACGGCCTGGTCGGCGACGTCACCCGCATCAACCAGGCCCCGATCGAGGCCAGCATGAAGGCCGGTTCCATCCCGGTGATCGCCAGCATGGGCGAAACCGTCGGTGGGCAGATCCTCAACATCAATGCCGACTTCGCCGCCAACGAACTGGTGCAGGTGCTGCAGCCGTACAAGATCATCTTCCTGACCGGCACCGGCGGCCTGCTGGATGCGGAGGGGCGGGTGATCGATTCGATCAACCTGTCCACCGAGTACGACGAACTGATGGCGCAGCCGTGGATCAACGGCGGCATGCGGGTGAAGATCGAGCAGATCAAGGACCTGCTCGACCGGCTGCCGCTGACCTCGTCGGTGTCCATCACCAAGCCGGCCGAGCTGGCCAAGGAACTGTTCACCCATCGCGGCTCCGGCACGCTGGTGCGTCGCGGCGAGCGCGTGCTTCGCTTCGAGGGCGGCTGGGAAGGCGTGGACCTGCCACGCCTGAAGACGCTGATCGAGTCCAGCTTCGGCCGCACGCTGCTGCCGGACTACTTCGAGCGCACCACGCCGCACCGCGTCTACATCAGCGAGAACTACCGCACGGCGCTGATCCTGACGCAGGAGGAAGGCTTCGCCTATCTGGACAAGTTCGCCGTGCTGGACGATGCGCAGGGTGAAGGCCTGGGTCGCGCGGTCTGGCACGTGATGCGCGAGGAGAACCCGCAGCTGTTCTGGCGCTCGCGCCACAACAACCAGGTCAACATCTTCTACTACGCCGAGTCCGACGGCTGCTACAAGCAGGAGAAGTGGAAGGTGTTCTGGTACGGCATCGAGGACTTCGGCGACATCGAGCGCTGCGTAGCGCATTGCCGTACGCGCTTGCCGACGCTGAAGGACTGACATGGCGAACCCATCGCTTCCCGCCGCCTGGCAGCAGGTCCCCGTCCTGAGCGGGCGCCACGCGCGCCTGGAGCCAATGTCGCGCGACCATGTCGATGGCCTGCGTGCCGCCTTGGCCGGCGACGCCCTGGCCGCGCTGTGGTTCACGCAGGTGCCGAAGGCCGCGGACGCCGAGGCCTACGTCGAGGCCGTGCTTGCGGCGCAGGCCGACGGTCGCGTTCTGCCGTTCGTCGTATGCGATAGCGCGGGGCGCGTCGTCGGCAGCACGCGTTACTACGGGCTGGAAGCCGATGTACCCAAGCTCAGCATCGGCTACACCTGGTACGCGCCCGAGGTGCAGCGCACCGGTGTCAACACCGAGACCAAATTGCTGCTGCTCACGTACGCCTTTGAAACACTGGGCTGCATCAGCGTGGTGTTCGAGACCAGCTGGTTCAACCAGCGCTCGCGCACGGCGATCGCCCGGCTGGGTGCCAAGCAGGACGGCGTGCTGCGCAACCACAAGCGCCACGCCGACGGTTCGCCGCGCGATACCGTCGTCTTTTCCATCATCGATAGCGAGTGGCCCGCGGTGAAACGCAACCTGCAGGCCCGACTGGCGCAGCACGAACAGGATTCCCCATGAGCAGCAAGAAAACCGTCGGCATCGTCGGCGCCCGCGGCCACACCGGCGCGGAGCTGATCCGCCTGATCGCCCATCATCCGCATCTCGCGCTGGCCTTCGTATCCTCGCGCGAGCTGGACGGGCAGCGGGTCAGCGACCACATCCCCGGTTTCAGCGGCGACCTGCGTTACGAGAACCTCAGCCACGAGCAGGTCGGCGGCAAGGGCGCGGACGCGGTGATCCTGGCGCTGCCCAATGGCAAGGCCGCCGAGCTGGTCGCCGCCATCGACGCGCAGGCGCCGGACACGGTCGTCGTCGACCTGTCGGCGGATTTCCGCTTCGACGAGCGCTGGTACTACGGCTTGCCCGAGCTGACGCGGGATAAGTACGCGGGGCAGAAGCGCATCAGCAATCCCGGCTGCTATGCCACCGCCATGCAGCTGGCCATCGCGCCGCTGCGCGACCGGCTGGCGGGACCGCCGCAGTGCTTCGGCGTCTCCGGCTATTCCGGCGCAGGCACCACACCGTCGGACAAGAACAACACCGAGCTGCTGCGCGACAACCTGATGCCGTACGCGCTGACCGACCACATGCACGAGCGCGAAGTCAGCCGGCAGCTCGGCCTGCCGGTGGAGTTCATGCCGCATGTCGCGCCGCACTTCCGCGGCATCACCATGACGGTCAACCTGTGGTTGCAGCAGGCGATGACGGTGGATGACGTCCGCGCGCTGTATCGCCAGCGCTACGCGGCCGAGCCGCTGATCCGCATCCTCGACGAGGCGCCCTGGGTCAGCCGCATCGCCGGCCGGCATGGCGTGGAGATCGGCGGCTTCACCCTGGCGCCGGGCGGCAAGCGGCTGGTGGTGGTGGCCACGCTCGACAACCTGCTCAAGGGCGCCGCGACGCAGGCGATGCAGAACCTCAACCTGGCGTTCGGGTTCAACGAACTGGACAGCATTCCGCAGGAGATGGTGGCATGAGCGACCTGTTGTGGCAGAAACCCGGCGTGGCGGTGGACGCGGAGATCCAGCGTTTCCTCGCCGGTGACGATGTGCTGCTGGACCGCGAGTTCTTCCTGCACGACATCCAGGCCAGCGCCGCGCACGCGGAAGGCCTGCAGCGCATCGGCATCCTGTCCGGCGACGAACTGGCTGGCCTGAAGCGCGAACTCGACACCCTGGCGGACGATTTCCGCCGCGGCGAGTTCGTCCTTGATGAACGCTTCGAGGACGGCCACTCCGCCATCGAGGCGCGGCTGACCGAACGGCTGGGCGATGCCGGTCGCAAGATCCACACCGGCCGCAGCCGCAACGACCAGATCCTGGTCGCCACGCGCCTGTGGCTTAAGGAAAAGCTGGCGCGCGTGGCCACGCTGTCGCGCGAGATCGCCAAGGTCGCGCTGGACCGCGCGCAGGCCGAGCGCGACCTGCCGCTTCCCGGTTACACGCATATCCAGCGCGCCGTCGTGTCGTCGGCGGGCATGTGGTGGGCCGGCTGGGCCGAAGCCTTCATCGACAACGCCATCCGCGCACGCGACACGCTGGCGCTGGTCGACGCCAATCCGCTCGGCACCGCTGCCGGCTACGGCGTCAACCTGAAGCTGGACCGCGAACACACTACCGCCGCGCTCGGTTTCGCGCGCATGCAGGTCAGCCCGATCTACGCGCAGCTCTCGCGCGGCAAGTTCGAGATGGCCGCGCTGGAAGCGCTGGGCGGCGCCACGCTGGATCTGCGCCGCATCGCCTGGGACCTGTCGCTGTTCACCAGTGCGGAATTCGGTTTCGTCGCGCTGCCGGCGCAGTACACCACCGGCAGTTCCATCATGCCTAACAAGCGCAATCCGGACGTCATCGAACTGATGCGCGCCACCCACGCCAGCGTCGCCGCCGCGCGTACCGAGATCGAACACCTGCTGTCGCTGCCGTCGGGCTACCACCGCGACCTGCAGGCCAGCAAGGGCGCCATCTTCCACGGCTTCGGCCGCGGCCTGCCGGCGCTGGAACTGCTGCCCGCGCTGCTGGCCAACCTGGAATGGCGCGAAGACAAGCTGCGTGCCGCGATCGATTCGGGCATGTACGCCACCGATGTCGCCGTCGAAGCCGCCGTTGCCGGCGTGCCGTTCCGCGAAGCCTACAAGGCCGCGGCCGCGTCCGCCGACAGCGCGGGGCAGGGTCGCACGCCCGAAGGCAGCCTCGCCGCACGCGTGTCGCCCGGTGCGGCCGCCGACCTGCGCCTGGACGAACTGCTCGCACGCTGGAGTGCGCTGTGACGCGCTATCTGGTCATGGCGATGCGGCGCCCGGATTTCGATGAGGCCGTCATCGCGCCGCACATCGCCTTCCTCGACGAACTGCGCGCCGCCGGACAATTGGACATGACCGGCGGCTTCAGCGACAGCAGCGGCGGTGCTTACGTGCTGGTCAATGTCGCCTCGCTGGACGAAGCGAAGGCGATCGCCGCACGCGATCCGCTCGCGCTGACCGGCACGTCGGAACTGACGGTTTACGAATGGAACACCCGCTGAGCTGAGCCGATGACCCACGCCACGCCGCACCCGTTCACCGAACACCCGTTGCCGGCCTGGCGTCGCGCCGTGCTGAAGGTCGGCAGCAGCCTGCTGGCGGCGGACGGCGAAGGCCTCAGTCCACGGCATGCGCTGAACCTGGCGCAGTTCGTGTCGTCCAGCATTGCGGCGGGCAGGGAAGTGGTCATCGTCTCGTCGGGTGCCGTCGCGGCGGGTCGCGGGCTTCTGCACCGCAAGCCGCAGGCTGGTGTGGCGATGGCGGAACGGCAGGCGCTGGCAGCGTTGGGCCAGGCGCAGCTGATCGCGCTGTGGCAGCGCTTCTTCGACCGTCCCGTCGCGCAGGTCCTGCTGACGCATGACGACCTGCGCAACCGCCGCCGTTACCTCAACGCGCGCGCCACCCTGCAGGAACTGCTGGCGCTGGGCGCCCTGCCGGTGGTCAACGAGAACGACACCGTGTCGGTCGACGAGCTCAAGCTCGGCGACAACGACAATCTCGCGGCGGTGGTCGCGGCGCTGATCGATGCCGACGCGCTGTTCATCGCCACCGACATCGACGGCTTCTACACCGCCAACCCGCGCACGCACGCGGATGCGCAGCCGATCCTCGACGTGGAAGCGCTGACGCCCGAGTTCTTCGCCATGGCCGGCGGCGCCGGCAGCGGCGTGGGCACCGGCGGCATGCATACCAAGCTGGAAGCGGCGGCCAAGGCGGCGGCGGCCGGCATCGAGACCTTCCTGTTCAACGGCACGCAGGCGGCCACCGTGTCGGCGCTGTCGCGCGGCGCCTTGCTGGGCACGCGCTTCCGTCCCGCGCAGAACCGGCTGGCCGCGCGCAAGTACTGGTTGCGCAATGTGCCGGTAGAGAGTGGGGCCATCGTCGTCGACGCGGGCGCGGCCAACGCGATGGGCCAGAAGGGCGCCTCGCTGCTGCCGGGCGGCGTGAGCACCGCCGAGGGCGATTTCCGCCGCGGCGACATGGTCGAGCTGGTGCTGCGCGACGAGGCCGGCGACCGTCGCATCGCACGCGGCGTCAGCCAGTATTCGGCGGTCGACATCCGCCGCATCGCGCGTCGCCATTCGCGTGAGATCGAAGCCATCCTCGGCTACACCTACGGCGAGAACGTCGTCCATCGCGACGACCTGGTGCTGCTGTGATGCATCGCCGTCCCGTATCGCACGCTGTTGTAGGAGCGCCCTCGGGCGCGATGCTTTCTGGCCTGAAATCCGAAACAGGAGCATCGCGCCCTAGGGCGCTCCTACAAAGGCATGGATCGCATGACTGATCGTGAGCAAGGAGGTCGCATGACCGACATCAAGATGCTGGCGCTGCAATGCCGCGACGCGGCCACCGCCATCGCGGGCCTGCCGACGGCGGAGAAGAACACGCTGCTGCGTACGATGGCCGATGCGCTGCTGGCCGACGAAGCCGCGATCCTGGCGGCCAATGCGCGCGACCTGGAGGCTGCGGCGGCGAAAGGCACCGGCACCGCCATGCTGGATCGGCTGCGGCTGGATACGGCGCGCCTGCATGGCATCGCGGCCGCCGTGCGCGAGGTGGCGGAGCTGCCGGACCCGGTGGGGCAGGTGACCCGCGCCTATGACCGTCCCAACGGCATCCATGTCGAACGCGTGCGCGTGCCGCTGGGCGTGATCGCGATGATCTACGAGGCGCGGCCGAACGTCACCGCCGATGCGGCGGGGCTGTGCCTGAAGGCCGGCAACGCGGTGATCCTGCGCGGTGGGTCGGAGGCGATCCATTCCAACACCGCCATCGCGGCGGCGTTGAAGCGCGCCCTGCGCGAGGCCGGCCTGCCGGACGCGGTGCTGACGCTGGTCGAGGACCTGCGCCGCGAGACCATCCTGGAGCTGATCCAGCTCAGCGAGGTAATCGATCTGGTCATCCCGCGCGGTGGCGAGGGGCTGATCCGCTTCGTTGCCGAACACGCGCGGGTGCCGGTCATCAAGCACTACAAGGGCGTCTGCCACCAGTACGTGGACGCCGGTGCGGACGAGGACCTGGCGCTGGCGCTGCTGCTGGACGGCAAGGTGTCGCGGCCGTCGGCCTGCAATTCGCTGGAGACGTTGCTGGTGCATCGCGACATCGCGCCGACGTTCCTGCCGCGCGCGGCCGAGGCGCTGCGTGCGCGGGGTGTCGAGGTGCGGGCGGATGCGGCAGCCAGGGCATTGATGCCGGATGCGCTCGCCGCGACGGACGAGGATTTCGCCGCGGAGTTCCTCGATCTGGTGATCGCGATTGGTGTGGTCGACGACCTGGACGCCGCCATCGCCCATATCCGCCGCTATACGTCAGACCATACCGAGGTCATCGTCACCCGCGATGCGGCGCATGCGGAGAAATTCCTCAACGCCTTGCGGTCAGCCGTGGTGATGGTCAACGCCTCGTCGCGCTTCTCCGATGGCGGTGAGTTGGGGCTGGGCGCGGAGATCGGCATCTCCACCACGCGGCTGCATTCGTATGGCCCGATGGGGCTGGAGGCGCTGACGGTGGAGCGGTTTGTGGTGCGTGGGGAGGGGCAGGTGCGGCATCCGGATCTGCTTGGCTGAAGCTTTTTTTACGGATGCAGATGTTGGGGTTCGCAGGCTCACCCCGACCTATGGTCCGGGTCTGCTAGGCTGACTCTAGGGGCCAAAGCGGAGGGGAAGGTCAATGCCTGAGATTGAGTGGCAGTGCACTCACTGCAACAACTACGTGACCATCACGAAAGAGCGCAGGACGGTGAGTACGCACTTCTTGAACTTTGAGAACTCGATTGGACAACTCGCAGTCCGTTCTGTTTTCCATGTCTGTCCGAATCCGTCGTGCAGAAAGCCGACGTCGTGGGTGGCAATGTGGTCGTGGAAATGGGATGGAGGGCAATCGTTGGACAAAGAGCTGAAGGAATGGCGTCTCTATCCAGAGGGCGGTGCGAAGCCATTTCCAGACTACATTCCTGCCGCAATTCGTGCCGATTACGTCGAGGCCTGCCTTATTTCGGAGGGTAGTCCGAAGGCGGCCGCAACTCTGGCGCGCCGCTGTTTACAGGGCGTGATTAGGGACTATTGGAAGGTCAAGCCTGGCCGACTCGTTGATGAGATCGACGCCATCAAGGACGAGACCGATCCATTGACGTGGGAAGCTATTGATGCGGTAAGGAGACTTGGGAACATAGGGGCGCACATGGAGAAGGACATTAATTTGATTGTTGATGTCGATCCTAATGAGGCCAATCTGATGATTTCCCTAGTTGAGACATTGCTGAGTGAGTGGTACGTCGGCCGCCATGAGCGCGAAGTAAGGATGAAGGCAGTTGTCGCTGCAGCAGATGCAAAGAAAGCTCCGGCGCCGTAGGTCCGGCGTGAACGAAAAGGACATTCTTTGTGGATTACTGCTTCTATTTGGATTGGAGCGGGTTGAAACCGGACGAGTGGGCTGCATGGGCGCAGGCCGTTCTTTCCGCAGCGCATAGGTTGGGGTGATCGGAGTGAAGCCCAACATCGATACGCGGATATCTCCTGGTGTTGGGGTTCACAAGCTCACCCCAACCTATTGCCTCCACATCAGCGGTAGGGGATAAGGCCTGGTGGCGGAGAGAGAGGGATTTGAACCTCAAGCCGCCTGAGTGACTCACTTGAGGTGCCGGAAATAGGAATCGAACCGAGCCTCGCACGACCATCGCCTGCACGGCGACCCGTGGAATATCAGAACTATGCAGGCACAAAAAAACCGCCACTAGGGCGGTTTCGTCGTAACACGCTGAATCTATTGGTCGGGGAGACAGGATTCGAACCTGCGACCTCTACGTCCCGAACGTAGCGCTCTACCAGACTGAGCTACACCCCGACTGAGCGCGACATTGTAGTGAAGCCGCCGGGCCGAGGCAAGACTTCGATGCGGGGTCGGACTTCCGTCCCGGCCGGACCCCGCAAAAGCTGCGGGGGCTGCGGCGGGCACGTAAAATGTGCCGTTCACGAAAGCCGGAGTCTCCCTTGATCAAGCCCCGTACCCCGCCTGGCGTCATGGAGCTGCTCCCGCGCGAGCAGATCGCCTTCCAGCGCATGCTGGACACCATCCGCCGGAACTACGAGCGCTTCGGCTTCCTGCCGGTGGAAACCCCCGTCTTCGAACTGTCCGAGACCCTGCTGACCAAGTCCGGCGGCGAGACCGAACGGCAGGTCTACTTCGTCCAGTCCACGGGCGCCCTGGCCAAGGAAGGCGAAGGCCTGCCCGAACTGGCCCTGCGTTTCGACCTGACCGTACCGCTGGCCCGCTATGTGGCCGAGCACGAACACGAACTGACCTTCCCCTTCCGCCGCTACCAGATCCAGCGCGTCTACCGCGGCGAACGCGCCCAGCGCGGCCGCTTCCGCGAGTTCTACCAGTGCGACATCGACGTGATCGGCAAGGACGCGCTGAGCGTGCGCTTCGACGCCGAGATCCTGGCCGTCATCCATGCCGTCTTCAGCGAGCTGGGAATCGGCGACTTCACCATCCAGCTCAACAACCGCAAGCTGATGCGCGGCTTCTTCGAGGCACAGGGCGTCACCGACGGCGAACAGCAGGCGCTGGTGCTGCGCGAGGTCGACAAGCTGGACAAGCGCGGCGCCGACTACGTGCGCGAGACGCTGACCGGTGAAGGCTTCGGCATGTCGGCCGACAGCGTGGACCGCATCCTCGACTTCGTCGCCGTGCGCAGCAGCGGCCATGCCGACGCGCTGTCGCGACTGGAAGCGCTGGGGCAGGGCAGCGACACCTTCAACCAGGGCATCGCCGAACTGCGCGAAGTGCTGGACCTGGTCAAGGCGCTGGGCGTGCCTGAAAGCGCGTACTGCCTGAACTTCTCCATCGCCCGCGGCCTGGACTACTACACCGGCACCGTCTACGAGACCCAGCTGGACGGCTACCCGCAGATCGGCTCGATCTGCTCCGGCGGCCGCTACGAAGACCTGGCCAGCCACTACACCAAGTCCAAGCTGCCGGGCGTGGGCATCTCGATCGGCCTGACCCGCCTGTTCTGGCAGCTGCGCGAGGCCGGCCTGATCGCCGGCAGCGACGAGAGCAGCGTGCAGGCCATGGTCGCCCTGATGGACGACGGTCAGCTGGCCGAGTCGCTCGACATCGCGCGCCGCCTGCGTGCGGCCGGCATCAACACCGAAGTGCAGATGGAAGGCCGCAAGCTGGCCAAGCAGTTCCAGTACGCCTCGCGTGCCGGCATCCGCTTCGTGGTGCTGGTGGGCGAGGACGAACGTGCGCGCGGCGTGGTGACGGTCAAGGACCTGCAGCGCGAGCAGCAGTTCGAAGTGACGCGCGAGGAACTGGCCAGCAGCCTGAAAGTGGAGCTGGAACAGGCCCGCGCACTGGCGGGGCGCTGACATGAAACCGATCCTGCTGGATGGCGCATCGCTGACCCGCGACAAGCTGGTCGAGATCGCGTTCGGGGCCAGCGTCGAGCTGGACAAGGGCGCGCTGAAGGCGGTGGCGCGTGCCGCCGATTTCCTGGCCGAACAGGTGCGCCGCGAAGAGCCGATCTACGGCGTGTCCACCGGCTTCGGCAGCAACGCCGACAAGCTGCTCGGCGCGCATCCGTTGCGCGATGAACTGCCGGGCGCGGTGAAGTCCGGGCGCTCGCTGCACGAAGAGCTGCAGTACAACCTGATCGTCACCCATGCGGTCTGCGTGGGCGAGCCGATGGCGCCGGAGATCGTCCGCGCCATGCTCGGCATCCGCATCAACACGCTGCTGAAGGGCCACTCCGGCATCCGCGTGGAGACGCTGCAGGCGATGGCGGCCATGCTCAACGCCGGCATCGTGCCGGTGGTGCCGTCGCTGGGCTCGGTCGGCGCCTCCGGCGACCTGGCACCGCTGTCGCACCTGGCCATCGTGCTGCTGGGCGGTGGTGAGGCCTTCTACGAGGGCGAGCGCATCGCCGGCGCGGACGCATTGCGGCGCGCCGGCCTGTCGCCGGTCACGCTGTCGTACAAGGAAGGCCTGGCGCTGAACAACGGCACCGCGCAGATGCTGGCGATGGGCGTGCTGGCCACCTACCGGCTGGACCAGTTGCTGGACACCGCCGACGTGGCCGCCGCGATGACCATCGACGCCTTCGCCGGCCGCCTGGGCGCCTTCGCCGAAGAGGTCCATGCGTTGCGCCCGCACCCGGGCCAGGTGCACGTGGCCGCGCGCCTGCGCGAGCTGCTGGACGGCTCCACGCTGGCCGACATTCCCTACCACCTGGTGCCGAAGTTCCGCCCGTGGCTGCCGCGCAGCTGGGACACCGCCGAGGCGCAGGCGCTGCGCTTCGACATCGGCTGGGACTGGGTGCCGACCGACCAGCGCCACGGCCGCGAGAAGTTCTACGACCGCTTCATGCCGTTCCGCGGCGGCAAGAAGCACCAGCCGCAGGACAGCTACTCGCTGCGCTGCATCCCGCAGGTGCATGGCGCCGTGCGCGACGCGGTCGAGCAGGCCCGGCGCGTGCTGGAAATCGAACTCAACGCGGTCACCGACAATCCGCTGGTGTTCCCCGACAAGCAGGCCGCGCACGTCGAGGAGCAGGTGATCTCCGCCGGCCACTTCCACGGCATGCCGCTGGCGCTGGCCATGAGCTACGTGAAGGCGGCCATTCCCACGCTGGCCTCGATCTCCGAGCGCCGCCTCAACAAGCTGGTCGATCCGGCCACCAACGACGGCCTGCCGGCGTTCCTGATCGGCAACGAGGACGGCACCGAGTCGGGCCACATGATCGTGCAGTACTCGGCGGCGGCCATCGTCAACGACCTGGCCAGCCGCGCGCATCCGGCCAGCGTGTTCTCGGTGCCGACCAGCGCCAACGCGGAAGACCACGTGTCGATGGGCGCCAACGAGGCACGCCATGTGCTGGCGATGGTGCAGGACCTGGGCAAGGTGCTGGCGCTGGAGCTGTACACCGCCGCGCAGGCGCTGGACCTGCGCCGCGACATGATCAACGCGGCGCGTGCGCTGTCCGATCGCACCGATGCCGAAGGACTGGCGGTGAAGGTGGCCGGTGGCCCGCAGCCGGGTGCGGACGGACGTGAGGTCTTCCTGGCGGAAGTCGAAGCGCTGCGCGCCGCGCTGGCGTCCAGCGACGCCTTCCATCCCGGTCACGCGGTGGCGGCCGCGCATGCCGCAATCCGCGCGAAGATCCCGTTCCTGGAACGCGACCGCGCGCTGGATGGCGAAGTGGCCACCGCCGTGCGGCTGGTGGAGTCGGGCGAGATCCTGGCGGCGGTGCGCAGCCGCTGAGTCGGAGGGCAGGGTGCTGTAGGAGCGACGTCAGTCGCGACCTAGAAAACAATGCTGTCCTGATGAAAGGGGCAGCCAGCGAAGGTGCTGCGTCCGGTTCCGTGGTTTGGCGGGAGTTCCGTGCGGTTGGGGTGTACGGTCGCGACTTACGTCGCTCCTACAGCGGGGCCCCACGCCCTACAACGTCCGCACGCAATCGCGCCCTTCGGCCTTGGCGGCGTACAGCGCCTGGTCGGCGACCTGCAGTGCCGATTCCAGGCTGTCGCGGGCTTCCAGGTCGACGCAGTGCACGCCGATGCTGGCCGACACGGCGATCTCCAGCGTGCCGCTGCGGCAGGGCGCGGCGCGCAGCGCCTGGCGCAGTTCCTCGGCCACCACGCTGGCTTCGCCCAGGCCCATGCCGGGCAGGGCGGCGATGAACTCCTCGCCACCGAACCGGGCCAGCAGCGCGCCATGCGGCCGCAGCGTTTCAGCCAGGGTGTTGGACGTGCAGCGCAGGCAGTCGTCGCCGACCAGGTGGCCGTAGGTGTCGTTGATGCGCTTGAAGTGGTCCAGGTCGATCATCAGCAGCGAGATCGGCCGCTGCGAATTGCGCGACTGCGACAGCAGGTGCTCGAACGCCTCGCGGAAATGCGTGCGGTTGTACAGGTCGGTCAGGCCATCCAGGCGGCTGGATTCGCGCAGCCGGTGGTGGGCGCTTTCCAGTTCGGACATCGCCTGGCGCAGTTCGCCGGTGCGCTCGATGACCTGCGCCTCCAGCGAGGTCTTGGCCTGGCGCACGATGCGCTCGTTCTCGTTGCGCAGGGCGGCGTAGCGGTAGCCCAGTGCGACCGACAGCAGCAGCATCTCCAGCGCCGAGCCGATCTGCACGCCGTACTCGGTCAGGAAGGTCTTGGGCAGCAGGCCGAACGCCAGCGCCACGAAGATGCCGGTGCCCAGCAGGAACATCGCCCACGCCAGCAGGAACACCTTCGCCGGCCGGTAGCCGCTGCGCACCACCACCAGCGCGACCACGGCGATCCAGACGATGCTGGGGAACACCGCCGCCGAGGCGATCGGCGTGGCCACGTGGTAGGGCAGCTGGGTGGCGGCGATGCCGAGCAGCACGAAGAACGCGATGATCGCCTTGCTGATGCGGTCGCCCCATCGCCATCGTGTGTTGAGGTCGAGGAAGGTGCGCGAGAACTGCTGCATGCCGATCTGCGCGAGGCAGACCGACAGCGGTACCGCCTTGTCCGCCAGCCAGGTGGAATGCGGCCAGAAGTATTCGAAGCCCAGCCCGTTCAGGGTGAACAGCACCAGCCCGAACGCGGTGATGTGGAACAGGTACCAGAAATAACTGCCGTCGCGCAGCACCAGCCACAGCACCAGGTTGTAGAAGAACAGCGCCAGCAGGATGCCGTAGTAGATGCCGATGCCCAGCTGGCCGTCGCGCGAGAGTTCGGCGAACGCGGTGGGCGTGTACAGGAACAGCGGCACCTGCATCGAGCTCTGGCTCTGCACGCGCACCAGCAGGTCCACCTGTTCGCCGGTCGGCAGGTCGAGCCAGAAGTTGGGATGGCGGTAGCGGATGCTGCGCTGCTCGAACGGGAACGTGTCGCCGCCCACGTGGTGAACGACGCGTCCGTCGGGATAGCGCGCGTAGACATCGATGCGATCGCTCAGCGCGTACTGCTGCACCAGCAGCCAGCGTTGTTCGTGCGGATTCTCGTTGGTGACGCCGACGTGGAACCAGAAGGCGCCGGTCTGGAAGCCGAACGACGCGTCGCCGTCGGGCAGCGGCGAGAAGCGGCCTTCGGCCAGCTGGCGCGTGGCGCCTTCGACGGTCGTGGCGCCCCCGGCATCGTGCAGGTAGGTGGTCTGCGGCGCGAGCGGCAGGTAGCTGGCGTCGGGCGCGATGCGGGCGGGCGTGCCGGCAGCGGCCAGCAGGGGAAACAAGGCGAGCAGCAGGAGCCAGCCCGCCAGCCTGTGGCGCGCGAATGGCGAAGTGCCTGATGCCGTCATGCCCGTCCCCCCGGGGTGCCGTCGCGGCCGCCGGGGTTTCCGGTCGGGCCTTCGGGCGTCCTTGGCAGTGTACTCATCGTCCCTGTCCGCTCCAGTCCATTGCGGTCCCCCGTCTGTCTGTCCGAGACAACGCAATCGGCGGCGCGATCCAGACAGGCGGGTTGACGCTTTGCAGCAATCGGATTAATGTACTAGCGCATTAATACATTGGATCACGAGTTCCGCATGAAGCGCCGTTTCCCCCACGAAGCAGCGGATCCCGCCGCCGGCCCGGTGCAGGCGCTGTCCGAAGCCCTGTCCGCGCTGGACCGGCCGGACGAGGTGCGGGCCTTCCTCGAAGACCTCTGCACCCCGGCCGAGCTCGAAGCCATGTCCGACCGCTGGCGGGTGGTGCCGCTGCTGCTGAAAGGCGTGCCGTACCGCGAGATCCACGACCTGACCCAGGTCAGCGTGACCACCATCGGCCGCGTCGCGCGCACGCTGGAGCGGGGGGCGGGTGGTTATGCCACCGCCGTCCAGCGCCAGCAGGCCGCCGCGTCCTCCGCTTCCCACTGAGTACCCCATGAGTCCCTCCCTGACCCCCGCGACGCGCGAGCGTCTGCGTATCGCCATCCAGAAGAGCGGGCGGCTGGCCGAGCCGGCGCGCACGCTGCTGGCCGCCTGCGGCCTGAGCTGGCGCGAGAGCCGCGACAAGCTGTTCTGCTACGGCGAATCCCTGCCGGTCGACCTGCTGCTGGTGCGCGACGACGACATCCCTGGCCTGATCGCCGACGGCGTCTGCGATTTCGGCATCGTCGGCCGCAACGAACTGGACGAACAGGCCGGCGAGCGCGCGCTGCTCGGCCTGCCGCAGGCCTACCGCGAACTGCGCCCGCTGGGCTTCGGCAGTTGCCGGCTGATGCTGGCGGTGCCCGACAGCTGGGAGTGGGAAGGTCCGCAGCAGCTGCAGGGCCTGCGCATCGCCACCAGTTATCCGTCCGTCCTGCGGCAATGGCTGCAGGCGCGCGGCATCGATGCGGCGGTGGTGGAACTGTCCGGCTCGGTGGAGATCGCGCCCAAGCTGGGCACGGCGGACCTGATCTGCGATCTGGTGTCCAGCGGCGCCACGCTGGCGGCCAACCAGCTGAAGCCGGTGGAAACCCTGCTCGACAGCGAGGCGGTGCTCGCGGGTCCGGCGCGCGAGTTCGACGATGCCCGCGCCGGCCTGGCCGACATGCTGCTGCGCCGGCTCGACGGCGTGATGAAACTCAAGGACAGCAAGCTGCTGATGTTCCGCGCCGAGCGCGACACGGTGCCGGCGCTGTCGCGGCTGCTGACCGACAGCGAAGGTCTGGTGACGCTGCCCGGTGGCGAAGACGGTCCCCTCTCGTTGCAGGCGATGTGCCACGGGGCGGTCACCTGGCAGCGGCTGGAGGAACTGCAGCGCGCCGGTGCGCAGGGCCTGATGGTGCTGTCGGTCGAGAGGTCGCTGGCATGACCGCGTCGCCTGCTCCCGTTTACGACTGGAATGCGCTGGACGATGTGGCACGCGAGGGCTTGCTCGCACGGCCGGTGCAGACCGTCGCGCAACGTACGCGTGATGCCGTCGCCGGCCTGATCGCCGATGTGCAGGCGCGCGGTGACGCGGCGCTGCGCGACGTCACCGCGCGCTTCGATGGCGTGGAACTCGCCATGTTTGAAGTGAGCGAAGAGGAGTTCGCGGCCGCGCACACCGCCGTGCCCGCCGATCTGCGGCAGGCGATGCAGGAGGCGGCGGAGCGCATCGAAGCCTTCCACCGCGCCGGCATGGCACAGCCCTACGCGGTGGAAACCGCGCCGGGCGTGGTCTGCGAGCGGATGATCCTGCCGATCCCGCGCGTGGGCCTGTACGTGCCGGCAGGAAGTGCCCCGTTGCCGTCGACGGCGCTGATGCTGGGTGTTCCCTCGCGCCTGGCCGGCTGCCGTGAGGTGGTGCTGTGCACGCCGCCGCGCCGCGACGGCACCGCCGATCCGGCGGTGCTGGTGGCCGCGCAGCTGACCGGCGTGCGCCGGGTGTTCAAGCTGGGCGGTGCGCAGGCGATTGCGGCGATGGCATTCGGCACCGAGAGTGTGCCGGCGTGCGACAAGTTGTTCGGCCCCGGCAACAGCTACGTGACCGAAGCCAAGC
Organism: Pseudoxanthomonas sp. LH2527; assembly: GCF_022539275.1. Taxonomy (NCBI): domain Bacteria; kingdom Pseudomonadati; phylum Pseudomonadota; class Gammaproteobacteria; order Lysobacterales; family Lysobacteraceae; genus Pseudoxanthomonas; species Pseudoxanthomonas sp. LH2527. The sequence goes on from NZ_JAKZBW010000021.1 coordinate 24,648, forward strand.
GGCAGATCGCGCAGACTGGCGCCGCGGCTATCGACATGCCGGCCGGTCCGTCGGAAGTGCTGGTGATCGCCGATGCCGGCGCGGATGCGGCCTTCATCGCCGCCGACCTGCTGTCGCAGGCCGAGCACGGCCCGGATTCACAGGTGCTGCTGCTGTCCGACGACGACGGATTGATCGAACGCGTGCAGGCCGAGCTCGCCACCCAGCTCGCCGCGCTCGACCGTGCCGACATCGCCCGGCAGGCGCTGTCGGCCTCGCGCCTGGTCAAGGTCGCCACGCTCGATGACGCCTTCGCCATCAGCAACCGCTACGCGCCGGAGCACCTGATCCTGGCGCTGCGCGAGCCGCGCGCCTGGCTGGACAAGGTGGAGGCGGCCGGTTCGGTGTTCCTCGGCGATTACACGCCGGAAGCGCTGGGCGATTACTGCAGCGGCACCAACCACGTGCTGCCGACCGGCGGCGCCGCGCGTGCGTACAGCGGCGTGAGCGTGGCCAGCTTCCAGAATTTCGTCAGCGTGCAGTCGGCCAGCCGTGCCGGCATTACCGCCATCGGCGGGTGCGCACTGACCCTCGCGCGCGCCGAAGGACTGGATGCGCATGCCAACGCCGTGGCGCTGCGCCTGCGCAAGGCGGCCGCATGAGCAATGTCCTTTCCCTGGTCCGCCCGGACCTGCGCGGGTTCGCCGGCTACAAGTCCGCGCGCAGCGAAGCGCTGCGTGGCGATGTGTGGTTGAACGCCAACGAGTCGGCCTGGGCCAACCCGGCGGACGGGCAGGGCCGCAGCCGCCGCTATCCCGATCCGCAGCCGCCCGCACTGCGCGCACGGCTGGCGCAGCTCTACGGCGTCGCGGCGGAGAACCTGCTGGTGGGCCGCGGCAGCGACGAGGCCATCGACCTGCTGGTGCGCGCGCTGTGCGTGCCGGGACAGGACGCGATCGTCGTCACGCCGCCAGTGTTCGGCATGTACGTGGTCTGTGCACGCCTGCAAGGCGCGCGCGTGGTGGAGGTGCCGCTGGTGGATGGCGAGGCCGGTCTTGCGGCCGACCTGGACGCGATCCGAGAGGCGGCGCTGGCGCAGGGCGCGAAACTGGTGTTCCTGTGCTCGCCGTCCAACCCCGCCGGCTCGGCGATCCCGCTGGCCCGGATCGCCGCCCTCGCGCAGGCACTGCAGGGCAAGGCGCTGGTGGTGGTGGACGAGGCGTATGGCGAGTTCGCCGATGGCGCCTCGGCGACCACCTTGCTGGACACGCACGCCAACATCGCCGTGCTGCGCACGCTGTCGAAGGCGCATGCGCTGGCCGCCGCGCGCATCGGCGTGGTGATCGGCCACACGGACATCATCGGTGTGCTGCAGCGCTGCCAGGCGCCGTATCCGGTGCCCACGCCCTGTGCCGACCTGGCGCTGGAAGGCCTGTCCGACGCCGCGCTCGCACAGACGCGTGAGCGGGTGGCCACGGTGCGTCGCGAGCGCGAGCGGCTGCAGTACGCATTGGCGCGGATTCCCGGCGTGCGTCGCGTCTACCCCTCGCAGGGCAATTACCTGCTGGCACGCTTCGATGACGCCGAAGGCGCATTCCGTGCGTTGCTCGCCGCCGGCGTGGTGGTGCGCGACCAGCGTGCCGCGCCGCAACTCGGCGATGCACTGCGCATCACCGTCGGCTCGCCCGAACAGAACGACCGCGTGCTGTCGGCGCTGAACGCGAGTATCGCCGTTGCTGGAATGGCTCCGGCTCCGGCCCCGACCGTGTCCGCAAACGCGCCAGAAGCCTCCCCTACCGACATCCTGTCATGACTCCCATCCTCTTCATCGACCGCGACGGCACCCTGATCGAGGAGCCCGAGGACTTCCAGATCGATGCGTACGAGAAGGTGCGCTTCGTCGCCGGCGTCATCCCGGCGCTGCTGAAGCTGCGCGACGCCGGCTACCAGTTCGTCATCGTCAGCAACCAGGACGGGCTGGGCAGCGAGCAGTATCCGCGCGCCAGCTTCGACGGCCCGCAGGCGCTGATGATGCAGGTGTTCGAGAGCCAGGGTATCCGCTTCCGCGACGTGCTGATCGACGAAAGCTGGCCGCACGAGAACAAGCCCACCCGCAAGCCCGGCATCGGCCTGATGGTGCCGTACCTGCAGGACCGCAGCATCGACTGGGCGCGCTCGGGCATGGTCGGCGACCGGCCGACCGACATCCAGTTCGCCGACAACCTGAAGATCCGCGGCTTCCAACTGAAGACCGCGCAGTTCGGCGGCGAGTGGGACTGGGCCGGCATCGCGCACGAGCTGGCGGATGCGCCGCGTCGCGCGGTCGTCCAGCGCAACACGAAGGAAACGAAGATCCGCGTCGAGGTGGACCTGGACCGCGTTGCCGAGCCGGTCGCCAAGACCGGCCTGCCGTTCTTCGACCACATGCTGGAACAGATCGGCAAGCACGGCGGCTTTGCGCTGGATGTGCGCGCCGAGGGCGACCTGCACATCGACGAGCACCACACCGTCGAGGACACCGGCCTGGCGCTGGGCCAGGCGCTGAAGGAGGCGTTGGGCGACAAGCGCGGGATCGGCCGCTACGGCTTCACCCTGCCGATGGACGAAACGCTGGCCAGCGCCGCGCTGGATTTCAGCGGACGGCCGTACTTCGTCTTCAGCGGCGAGTTCCGCCGCGAGCGCGTCGGCGACCTGCCGACCGAACTGGTGCCGCACTTCTTCCGTTCGCTCTGCGACGCGTCCGGCTTGAACCTCAACCTGAAGGTGGAAGGCGACAACGACCACCACAAGGTCGAGGCCAGTTTCAAGGCGCTCGCGCGTGCGCTGCGCCAGGCGGTGAAGCGCGAAGGCGCCGACCTGCCGTCGACCAAGGGGGCGCTGTGACGAAGGTCGTGCTGGTCGACGCCGGTGGCTCCAATATCGGCTCGGTGCGCTACGCCCTGCAGCGCCTCGGTGTGGACGCGGAACTGACCGGCGACGCGGCGACGATCCGCGCGGCGGACCGGGTGATCCTGCCCGGCGTCGGTGCGGCGGCCGTCTGCATGGCGCGGCTGCAGGAACTGGACCTGGTCGACGTGCTGCGCACGCTGGACAGGCCGTTGCTCGGCGTCTGCGTCGGCGTGCAACTGCTGTTCGCCCATTCCGAGGAAGACGACACCGCCTGCCTGGGCCTGCTGCCTGGCCGCGTGCGCAAGCTGCCGGCCGCGCCCGGCATACGCGTGCCGCACATGGGCTGGAACACCCTGCAGCGCACCCGCGACGCCTCCCTGCTGGACGGCATCGCCGACGGCGACCATGCCTACTTCGTCCACAGCTACGCGGCGCCGGTCGACGACGACTGCCTGTGCAGCAGCGAACACGGCCAGCGTTTCGCCGCGGTGGTGCAGCGGGGCAACGTGGCCGGCGCCCAGTTCCACCCCGAGCGTTCGGGCGCCGTCGGCGCGCGGCTGCTGAAGAACTTCATCGAGTACGGACTGCAATGACCGGTTTCACCGTTTATCCCGCCATCGACGTGCGCGATGGCCGTGTCGTGCGCCTGGCGCAGGGCGACTATGCGCGCGAGACGCGCTATGAAGGCGCGCCGCTCGACGTGGCGCAGCGCTATGCCGAGCAGGGTGCCGAGTGGCTGCACCTGGTCGACCTGGATGCGGCCCGTGCCGGCGGCTACACGCTGGCCCCGCTGCTGGCCGACATCGCCCGCGAGACCGCGCTGAAGGTGCAGACCGGCGGCGGTGTGCGCCAGCGCGACGACGTGGCCCGCATCCTCGATGCCGGTGCGCAGCGCGTGGTGGTCGGTTCACTGGCCGTGCGCGAACCGGAGACCGTGCTGTCCTGGCTGGCCGAGTTCGGCAGCGAGCGCATCACCGTGGCACTCGACACGCGCTGCGACCACGACGGCATCTGGCGCCTGCCGGTACATGGCTGGACCGAGACCGCATCGGAAACCCTGGACGAACTCGCCACGCGCTACGCCGCGGCCGGTCTTCGCCATCTGCTGTGCACCGACATCGCCCGCGACGGCATGCTGACCGGCCCCAACCTGGCGCTGTACGCCTACCTGCACGACACCGTGCCGTCGTTGGCCGTGCAGGCCTCCGGTGGTGTCAGCGCGGTCGCCGATGTCGAGGGCGCACGCGAAGCGGGTTGCGCCGGCATCGTGCTGGGACGCGCGCTGCTGGAAGGCCGCTTCGCCCTGCCGGAGGCGCTGGCATGTTGAGCCGGCGCATCATTCCGTGCCTGGACGTGCGCGACGGGCGGGTGGTCAAGGGCGTGAAGTTCCGCGACCACGTGGACATGGGCGATATCGCCGAGCTGGCGCTGCGCTATCGCGACGAGGGCGCGGACGAGTTGGTGTTCTACGACATTGGCGCCAGTCCCGAGGGACGTTCGGTGGACTGTGCGTGGATCGAACGCGTGTCGCGCCTGCTCGACATCCCGTTCTGCGTGGCCGGCGGCATCCGCGACGTGGAGACCGCACGCCGCGTGCTGTACAGCGGCGCCGACAAGGTGTCGGTCAATACGCCGGCGTTGGAGCGTCCGGCACTGATCGGCGAGCTGGCCGAGGCCTTCGGCGTGCAATGCGTGGTGGTCGGCGTCGACTCGATCCTCGAAGCGGATGGCGAGTGGCGCGTGCGCCGCTATACCGGCGACCCGTCGAAGATGCAGGGCGCCGGCCTGCGCACGCTCGACTGGGTGGTCCAGGCACAGCAGCTGGGTGCCGGCGAGATCGTGCTCAACTGCATGGACCAGGATGGCGTGCGGCGCGGCTACGATCTGGTGCAGCTGCGGGCCGTGCGCGCGGTGTGCGGCGTGCCGCTGATCGCGTCCGGTGGTGCGGGCGAGGTTGAGCATTTCGCTGAGGTATTCACGCAGGCGGATGTGGATGGCGCGCTGGCGGCCAGTGTGTTCCACAGCGGGCAGATCCGGATTCCGGCATTGAAGCAGGCCCTGGCAGGGCAGGGCATCGAGGTACGACGTGGCGACTGACAGACAACAAGCGGCGTTCGATCCGGCGCGCCTGGACTGGGCCAAGGGCGATGGCCTGCTGCCGGTGATCGTGCAGGACGCGGCCACAATGCGCGTGCTGATGCTGGGCTACATGAACCGCGAAGCGCTCGACGCCACGCTGGCGAGCGGTCGCGTGACCTTCTTCAGCCGCAGCAAGCAGCGCTTGTGGACCAAGGGCGAAAGCTCCGGCCACGTGCTGGAGCTGGTATCGGTCGATGTCGACTGCGACGACGACACGCTGCTGGTGCTCGCCCATCCGCAGGGCCCTACCTGCCACCTGCAGCGGCCCAGCTGTTTCCCGGCGGCACCGTCGGCGTTCCTGTCCGAACTCGACGCCCTGATCGCACAGCGCGAGCGCGAACGCCCGGCGGACAGCTACACCACGCGGCTATTCGAAGGTGGCGTGCGGCGGATCGCGCAGAAGGTCGGCGAAGAGGGCGTGGAGACCGCGCTGGCAGGCGTAGCGCAGGACGATACCGCCCTGCTCGGCGAAAGCGCCGACCTGCTGTACCACCTGACCGTGCTGCTGCGCGCACGCGGCCTGTCGCTGGCCGATGCTGTCGAGGTGCTGCGCGGGCGGCATGCGGCCACGTAAGCATGTCGCCGTGCTGTAGGAGCGACGTGAGTCGCGACCGCACGAAAGAAGCGCCATATGCAGGCGCATCGGGCGACGGAGCACCACATCGGATCCGACCGTGCGGTCGCGATTCACGTCGCTCCTACAGACAAGCCGACGCTGCGCCATAATCCGCGTGTCGTTCTCGCTGGAGCCGCCATGCGCGCCCCGTTGATTGCTGTTCTGCTGGCGTTGCTGACCGTTCCCGCCCACGCGCTGCCGCCACCGTGCAGCAGCGGCCAGGTCTTCGAGGACCGCAACGGCAACGGCGTGCGCGATGCCGGCGAGCCCGGCATCCCCGGCGTGAAGGTCTCCGACGGCGTGCGGCTGTCCACGACCGACGCGAACGGCGGGTACGACGTGCCGTATGAAGACGGCCGCACGCTCTTCGTCATCAAGCCTGCCGGCTACGACCTGTCGATGCGGCCGGACGGCATGCCCGACTTCTGGCACAACCGGCAGTACCACGCCGGTCCTGCATTGAAGTTCGGCGGCATTCCGCAACGCCAGCCTGGTTGCAGGGATTTCGCCTTGCGTCCGCGCGTGGCGGCGGCGGACGATGGCGCATTCGAGGCGCTGCTGCTTGCCGACAGCCAGACGAGTTCCTTGCAGGACGTGGACTACTACTGGCGCGACATCGTGCAGCCATTGGTAGGCCAGCATGGTGCGTCGCTGGGGCTGACGCTGGGCGATATCGTCAACGACGACCTGTCGCTGTACCCGGCGATGCTGCGCACGACGATGAGCCTGCAGGTGCCGTGGCTGTTCGTTCCGGGCAACCACGATCTCGATTTCGATGCCGCCGGCGACGAGGATTCGCTGCGCACCTTCCGCCACCATCTCGGCCCGGACACGTTCGCCTGGGAAGAGGACGCGCTGACCTTCATCGGACTGGACGACATCATCTACCAGCCGGGAAAGTCGCCGTCCTACGTCGGCGGACTGCGCGAGGACCAGTTCGCTTTCCTGCAGGCCTATCTGCCTACCGTCCGCAAGGACCGGCTGCTGGTGATCGGCGTGCATATCCCGTTCTTCGAGGAAGGCGCGCGCGGGTTCCGTGCGGCGGACCGCGAGCGCCTGTTTGCGTTGCTGGCGGATTTTCCGCACGTCCTGCTGCTGAGCGGCCATACCCACACGCAGCGGCACTGGTACCACGATGCCGCCACCGGCTGGCACGGCGCGCAGCCCTTGCACGAATACAACGTCGGCGCCGCCTGCGGCGCGTACTGGTCCGGCGTCAAGGACGCGCAAGGCATCCCGGTTTCCACCATGGCCGACGGCACGCCGAACGGCTACGCACGGCTGCGCGTGAACGCCGGTGGCGACTATGCCTTGTCGTGGCATCCGGCCCGCGCGTCCGGTGACAGCGGCATCGGCCTGCATGCACCGAAGGTCCTGCGCAAGGGCGCCTATCCGGCATGGGGCGTCTACGCCAATGTCTACATGGGAGAAGCCGACACGCGCGTCGAGTACCGGATCGACGGTGGCGAGTGGAAGGCGATGAAGCGCGTCGAACAGCCCGATCCATCGCTGCTTGTCGAGAACATGCGCGACGACCTTGCCGATGCGTTACGCGGATACGATCGCTCGCCGGAAGCCGAGCCCTCGCACCATCTTTGGCGCGGCGCATTGCCCACCGACCTGGCCGAAGGCGAACACCGCATCGAAGTACGCGCCTTCGACCGCTGGCGTGGCGAGACGACCGCCCACACCACGTATCGCTTGCAGCACGCGGAGCCCTGAACATGGCCACGCCCGAACTCCCGGTCGAACATTTCGCGGATGCCGCCACCTGGGAGCGCTGGCTGGAACGGCATCCCGAATCCGCCGGCGTGTGGCTGAAGATCGCCAAGAAGCAGGCCGGCATCCCCTCGGTGACCTATGCCGAGGCACTGGACGTTGCGCTGTGCCATGGCTGGATCGACGGGCAGAAGAAGGGGCTCGACGCGCAGTTCTTCCTGCAGCGCTTCACGCCACGGCGTGCGCGCAGTACCTGGTCGAAGATCAACGTGGCGAAGATCGAGACGCTCACCGCCGCCGGTCGCATGCGGCCGGCCGGACTGCGCGAAGTCGAGGCGGCGAAGGCCGATGGACGTTGGGATGCCGCGTATGACGGCGCGAAGTCGATGGACGTGCCCCCCGAGCTGACAAAGGCCCTGGCGCTGGCCAAGCATCGCAAAGCGAAAGCCTTCTTCGACAGCCTGGACAGGACCAACCGCTATGCGGTGTGCTGGCGCGTGCAGACGGCGGTGAAGCCGGAAACGAAGCGGGCGAGGGTGGACAAGCTGGTGGCCATGCTCGCGCGGGGCGAGAAGATCCACGGCTGAGCGGCTGCTCCGGAACGGCGTTTGGTTTTGTATGTGATCCCATCGTTGCAGTGAACGCCCGCATCCATTGCCGATGCGAGTCCCTATGCTGGATGCAAAGAGCAAGATGGATCCCAGCGTTCGCTGGGATGACGTTAGAGAGATCGATTCGCCCTCAGGTCCGTCATTCCAGCGAAAGCTGGAATCCATTGCCCTTGCGAGCCGCGATGCTGGGTGCAAGAGCAAGATGGGTCCCAGCGTTCGCTGGGACGACGATGTGGGAACCGTCATCCCGGCGCAGGCCGGGAACCAGTGCCTTTTGCTTTCCGTGCATGACAGCAACGCAAGCCGCTGGGTCCCGGCTTGACCAGACGTGCGTCTGTTTAAGCCGCCGGGATGACGGCAGGGTGATCGACTCCCTCCCAATCCCGTCATTCCAGCGAACGCTGGAATCCATTGCCCGTGCGAGCCGCGATGCTGGATGCAAGAGCAAGATGGATCCCAGCGTGACCAGACGTGCGTCTGTTGAAAGCCGCTGGGACGACGACGTGGGAACCGTCATCCCGGCGCAGGCCGGGACCCAGTGCCTTTCGGTTTCCGTGCATGACAGCAACGCAAATCGCTGTGTCCCGGCTTTCGCGGGATGACGGAGCTCCTTCGCCCCCAGTTCCGTCATTCCAGCGAACGCTGGAATCCATTGCCTGTGCGCACCGCGATGCTGGATGCAAGAGCAAGGTGGGTCCCAGCGTTCGCTGGGACGACGATGTGGGAACCGTCATCCCGGCGCAGGCCGGGAACCAGTGCCTTTTGCTTTCTGCGCATGCCCGCAACGCAAGCCGCTGGGTCCCGGCTTTCGCCGGGATGACGGAACTCCTTCGCCCCCAGTCCCGTCATTCCAGCGAAAGCTGGAATCCATTGCCCGTGCGTGCCGCGATGCTGGAAGCAAGAGCAAGATGGGTCCCAGCTTTCGCTGGGACGACGGCGTAGGAACCGTCATCCCGGCGAAGGCCGGGACCAAGTGCCTTTTGCTTTCCGTGCATGACAGCAACGCAAGCCGCTGGGTCCCGGCTTGACCAGACGCGCGTCTGTTTAAGCCGCCGGGATGACGGTAGAGGGATCGATTCGCCCTCAGGTCCGTCATTCCAGCGAACGCTGGAATCCATTGCCCGTGCGCGCCGCGATGCTGGATGCAAGAGCAAGATGGGTCCCAGCGTGACCAGACGTGCGTCTGTTGAAAGCCGCTGGGACGATGTGGGAATCGTCATCCCGGCGCAGGCCGGGACCCAGTGCCTTTCGGTTTCCGTGCATGACAGCAACGCAAGCCGCTGGGTCCCGGCTTGACCAGACGTGCGTCTGTTTAAGCCGCCGGGATGACGGAGCTCATTCGACGGTTTGGCCGGTTCCCGCATGTTTTGACGTGGAATATCCTGATGTCGCCAGGGGGGCGGCAACAGGGGGTTTCATGTCCAAGTGTTTCGATGCCGGCTTGCCCGTGGGCAAGCTGGACCGTGCTCCGTTCACCTTCAAGCACCACCTGCTGGACCATCCGGCACTGACGATGGAAGGGCTGGCGGCGTCGCTGCCGCAGTTGCGTCCCGAGAACATCGCCTATTCCAAGGGTCTCTCCGACCTGTCGATCAACTTCGACCGCGCGCACCTGGAGCATGGCAATGGCCTGAGCCTGCGCGAGACCATCGAGACGATCCGCACCTCCAACTCCTACATCGCGGTGCGCGACCCGGTCGACCATCCGGCGTTCCGCGACCTGTACGAGTCGCTGCGCGCCGAGATGACCGAACTGCAGCGCGAGAGCGGCAATTCGCAGGCGATCCACGAGCCGCGCATGTGGCTGTTCATCGCCTCGCCCAATGCGATGACGCCGTTCCATTTCGACCGGTACTCGAACGTGCTGATGCAGATCCGCGGCAGCAAGCAAGTGGCGGTGTTCCCGAATTTCCGCCCGGACATCGTGCCGGTGGACATCTGCGAGGCCTACATGGATCGCGAGGACGTGCAGGCGCCGTGGCACGAGGACCTGGATGCGCATGCCATCAAGTTCGACTTCCGTCCCGGCGATGCGCTGCACATCCCGTATACCGCCGGGCACTACGTCAGGAACGGCGCCGAGGACGTGTCGATCTCGCTGTCGTTCTTCTTCCAGACCGACGAGACGCTGCGCTGGACGCAGGCCATGCAGTTCAACCACCGCATCCGCAAGCGGGTGCGGCATCTCGGGGTGGCGCCGTCGCCGGTAGGGCACAACCGCTATCTGGATGGGGCCAAGGCGCGTGCGCTTCCGCTGCTGTCGATGATGCGGAAGCTGGCCGGCTGAGGCCCGGCGCGGTCCAGTCCACAAACGAAAACGCCCCTCGAGAGGGGCGTTTGCTTCGGCGGAACCCGGCGGGCGGGCGAGCGAGGGCTGGCGGGTGAGGTCCACGTGGCTGGCGGGCGAAGGGCTGGCGGGCGACGTGGCGCGCAGTCTAGGCAAACGCAGGCGGCGATGCCGGAACGCGAATCGCTCTCAGCGTGGCGAGCGGCTTGCCCGCACGCTGAGCCACGCGCCGGCCAGCAGCAGCGCGATCGCGACAGCCTGTAGCGGGTGCGCCTGTGCGCGGCCCGACACGACCAGCAACAGCGTGGACAGCAGGGGCGCCAGATACGACAGGCTGCCCAGCAGGGCGATGTCGCCATGCTTGGTGCCGTGATCCCACAGCCAGAAGGCGGCACCCACCGGCCCGATCCCCATCACCACCAGCACGCCCCATTGCAGGGCGGTAGGCGCAACGGTCTGTTCGTACAGCAGGTGGCACAGCGCGCCCAGTATCGCCACGCCGGCGCAGGCGACGGTAATGGCCGCGGTCGGCACATCGGCGAAGCGGCGATTGAGGGCCGAATACGCCGCCCAGATCACCGCCGCTCCCAGCGCCGCCAGATAGCCGGGAAGATGCGCCGGGTCCACCTGCAGCCCTTTGCCGCGCGTGACCAGCAGCGCCGCCGCCAGCAGGCCCAGCAGCGTGCCGATCCACTGCCCGCGGCGCACGCTCACCCCGCCGAGCAGGCCGGCGAACACCACGATCAGCAGCGGCCACAGATAGTTGAGCAGGTTCGCTTCCACCGCGGGCGCACGTTTCAACGCGATGAAGTACAGCGCGTGGTAGCCGAACAGCGCGAGCGTGGACAGGGCCAGCGCGGCAACAGGCTGGCGCAGTTCGCGAAGTCCGCTGCGTCCGCGCCATGCGGCCCGCAGCAGGCCGATCACGGCCGCCACGCCGAAACCGATCGCCAGCACCTGGAACGGCGGCAGGTCACCGGTGGCGGTGGTCAGCACCGCCAGCGACGCCCACAGCAGGATCGCGGCCAGCCCGGTGAGCGTCGCCGTGCGTTGCGATGCCATGGGCGGCTTCAGTGCGGAAGTGGGATGTCGGCGAACGAGGCGACCCGTGGGTGGCCGTGCGCGGCATCGCCTTCGCGCGGCGTCGGGTAGTCGTCCAGGCGATCGATCAGGCACGTCTGCAGGCCCGCGTCGCGGGCGGCGTCCAGTTCCTCGACGACATCCGACAGGAACAGGATCGTTTCCGCCGGCAGGCCGATACGCGCGGCGATCACGCGGTAGCTGTCCGCCTCGCGCTTGCCGCCGACCTCGGTGTCGAACCAGTCTGAGAACAGCGGCGTCAGGTCGCCGGCATCGCTGTGGCCGAAGAACAGCTTCTGCGCCGGCACCGAGCCGGACGAGTACACGTACAGCGGCAGACCCTGGCCATGCCAGTGGCGCAGCGCCGGGGCGGCATCGGGGTAGATGTGCGCGGTGAAGTCGGCATCGCGGTAGCCGGCCTGCCAGATCATGCCCTGCAGCGCCTTCAGCGCCGTGTGCTTGCGGTCCTGGTCGATCCAGCCCTGCAAGGTCTCGACGATGACCTCGTCGCTGCAGATGCTGCCGTGCTCGGTGGCCACCACGTCCAGCCAGCGGCGCACCTCCGGTTCCTGGCCGTGTTCGCGGACGAAGCCGGGCAGGGCACGGCGCGCGTACGGGAACAGTACGTCCTTCACGAACGAGATGCTGCTGGTGGTGCCTTCGATGTCGGTGAGGATGGCGGAAACGGGCATGGTGATCTTCAAGGTGGCCTGTAGAGCGGAGCTTGCTCCGCTGCGCGTGTCGAGGGCAGGGAAAGCGACCGGCGCTGATCGTTGGCACGACAGTTCAACGCCGTCGTTTCGCCGGACCCTCACCCCAACCCCTCTCCCGCGGGGAGAGGGGCTTCAGGGTTCGGTAAGGCCGTCGTAGCGCGGAAACTGCTGCGCCAGCGTGGTGCCGGTGAAGTGGCCCACCCAGCCGTCCGGCTCGGTGAAGAAGCGGATGGCCACGAAGCTCGGCTCCGGCCCCATGTCGAACCAGTGCAGCGTGCTGTCGGGCACGGCGATCAGGTCGTCCTGCACGCACTCGACCTCATAGACCTTGTCGCCCACGTGCAGGGTGAACAGGCCCGAGCCGGCGACGAAGAAACGCACCTCGTCTTCCTTGTGGTAGTGCTCGTCCAGGAACTTGGCGCGCATCGCCTCGCGCTGCGGGTTGTCCGGCGCGATGCTGACCACGTCCACGGTCTTGAAACCGCGTTCGGCCACCAGCCGGTCGATGTCGGCGCGATAGGCCTCGATCACGTCTTCCGCAGGCGCGCCCGGTTCGATGGCCTTGGTGGCCTTCCAGCGCTCGAAGGTCACGCCGATCTTCTTCAGTTCGGTGGCGATGAAATCGGGATCGTAGCTGGCGAACTCCGGCGTGGCCGGGTCGGATTCGCTGAAGATGCGCAGACGGCTCATGGCGGCAGGGCGGGCGGCGGCGAAGGGGGCCGCTAGGTTACCAGACCCGCCGCTGCGGCCCGTTGCGGGAACGGAATGCCGCGATAACCGCCGGCTATCAACGCCGGCAGCCGAGCTTGCGCAGTTCCAGTTCGGCCGCGAACAGGAACTCGAACGCCTCCAGGTGGCGGCGCGCCTCGGCCATCGTGCGGCCCCAGGCGTACAGGCCGTGGCCATCGATCAGGTAGCCCCACAGCGGCTGGTGGTCGAGCAGGGCATCGACCTGCGCCGCCAGCGTGGGCATGTCCTGGGTGTTGGCGAACACCGGCACGTCGATCGCCATCTCGTGCGTGCTGTTGCCGTGGAAGGCCTTCAACAGCTCGAAGCCCTCAAGCCGGACGTGCCCGGCCCCGGCGAACAGCCGCGAGGCCACCGTCTGCACCAGCGAATGCGTGTGCAGCACGCAGCCGATCTCGGGGTAGCGGCGGTACAGCTGCGTGTGCAGCAGGGTTTCCGCCGAGGGACGATGGTCGCTGCCAACGGCCTTGCCATCGAAGTCGACCACCATGATGTCCGCTTCCACCAGCCGGCCCTTGTCGCGGCCCGACACGGTGATGGCGGCATGCCGTTCGTCCAGCCGCTGCGAGAAGTTGCTGCTGGTGGCCGGCGTCCAGCCCAGCTGCGACAGCTCGCGGACGTTGGCGATGATGGACTGCGCGCGGTCGCGCAACTGGTCGGTGTCGTATGGCAGGGCGTTCATGGCGGCCATTCTAGCGGAACCTCCCATCTCGCCCGGCAGCGATTGATCCTGCGCAATGCGGGCGATGGGCGGGCGTCGGACACTGCCGGCTCCTTCCCGCAGGTACCCCGCCAGATGAGCCACGATGCCTCCCGCCGCCGCTTCCTCACCACCACGCTGACCGCCGCCGCCGTGGCGCCGCTGGCCTGGCACGCGATGCGCGCCGATGCCGCCGCACCCGCCGCGCTCCCCAAACTGGACGCGAACAACCCGACGGCCAAGGCCTTGGCCTATACCGAGAACGCCAGCGGCGTGAAGCATCCCAAGCACAAGGCCGGCGACCACTGCGCCAACTGCAACTTCTTCAAGGCGCCGGCCTCACAGGCCTACGGTCCGTGCACGCTGTTCCCGAAGAATTCGGTGGCGGCGAAGGGCTGGTGCAGCGCCTGGGCCAGGAAGCCCTGATCCTGCACTTCTGAGGCGTGCAGGAAAAAAAGCGCGGCAGCGCCGCGCTTTTCCCAATGCCGCTGCCTGAGCGGGTGGACTCAGCGCTTGCCGCCCAGGCGGCTGTGGCGATAGCCGTAGCCGAAGTAGATCAGGAAGCCCACGGCGGTCCACACGGCCATCAGCATCCAGTTGTGGGCGGTCATCGCCGACAGCAGCGCCAGGCAGCTCAGCACGCCCAGCGTGCAGATCAGCCAGGCCATCGGAATGCGGAAGGGGCGCGGCAGGTCGGGCTGGGTGCGGCGCAGCACCAGCACGCCGATGCAGACCGACGCGAACGCGATCAGCGTGCCCATCGAGGTCAGTTCGCCCAGCACGTCGAGCGGGAACAGCGCGGCCAGCAGGGCGATGCCGATGCCGGTGATCACCGTGTTGATGTGCGGCGTGCGGTATTCCGGATGGATCTTGGTGAACACCGGCGGCAGCAGGCCGTCGCGGCCCATGATCATGAAGATGCGCGGCTGGCCGATGATCATCACCAGCACCACCGACGACAGGCCGATCAGCGCGCCGATCTCCACCGTCACCCGCAACCAGCCCAGTTCGGGGTGCGCGGCGACGGCGGTCACCACCGGCTCGGCGGTGCCGAGCGCGGTGTAGGGCACCAGGCCGGTCATCACCGCGGCCATGGCGATGTACAGCACGGTGCAGATGGCGAGCGAGGCCAGCATGCCGATCGGCAGGTCCTTCTGAGGACGGTGCGATTCCTGCGCCGCCACCGACACCGCCTCGAAGCCGATGTAGGCGAAGAACACCATCGCCGCGCCACGCAGCACGCCGTCCCAGCCGAACTTGCCCGGACCTTCGTTGGCGGGGATGAAGGGTTCCCAGTTGCCCGGATCCACGTACTGCCAGCCGGCCACGATCACCAGCACGATCAGGCCGGTCTTCAGCACCACCATCGCCATGTTCATCGCCGACGATTTGCGGATGCCCACGTAGCACAGCCAGGTCAGCAGCAGCACGATGATGGCGGCGGGCACGTTGGCGATGGCGCCGGTGGGCCGCAGCTGCGCGTCCAGCGGTGCGCTGACGAACGCCTGTGGCAGGTAGATGTTGAAGTGTTCCAGCAGGCTCAGGAAATAGCCGGTCCAGCTGACCGCCACCGCCGAGGCGGAGACGCCATACTCCAGCACCAGCATCCAGCCGATGAACCAGGCGGCCAGTTCACCCAGCGTGGCGTAGGTGTAGGTGTAGGCGCTGCCCGACACCGGCACCATCGCCGCGAACTCGGCGTAGGCCAGCGCGCAGAAGGTGCAGCAGAGCGCGGCCAGCACGAACGACAGCATGATCGCCGGGCCCGCGTGGTTGGCCGCGGCCTGGCCGGTGATGACGAAGATGCCGCCACCGATCACCGCGCCGATGCCGAGCGCGGTCAGGCCCCAGGGGCCGAGCGTGCGGCGCAGGCTGAGGCCTTCGGCGTCTTCGTGGGCGGCGTGGGGGTGCTTGGTGGCCAGGAGTTGTCGGAGCATCGTGCGTGATCTCGGAGCGTTGTCGAGGAGTACAACCAAAAAGGCCGGCGGTGCATCCGCCGGCCTTGAAGAGGATCAGGCCTTCTGCCTGAGCTTGCTGTTGCGGAAGCCGTAGGCGAAGTAGATCACCTGGCCCAACACCGTCCAGGCCACGAAGATCTGCCAGTGCTCCATGAACGACTGCAGGAACAGGAACAGGCAGGCCAGCACGCCCAGCGGGCAGATCAGCCAGAACATCGGCACGCGGAAAGGCCGCTCGAGGTCGGGACGGGTGAAGCGCAGTACCAGCACGCCAAGGCAGACCGTGGCGAAGGCCAGCAGGGTGCCCATCGACACCAGCTCGCCCAGCACGCTGAGCGGCATGAAGCCGGCGAGCAGGCACGCCAGCACGCCGACGATGATGGTGCCCACGTAGGGGGTATGGAACTTCGGGTGCACCTTGCCGAACAGGCGGGGCAGCAGTCCGTCCCGGGACATCGAATAGAAGATGCGGGGCTGCGCCATCAGCATCACCAGGATCACCGACGACAGGCCGGCGATGGCGCCGATTTCCACGGCGGTCTTGAGCCATCCCACGCTGGCCCCCGGATCGGCCTTGAGGACCTCTTCCAGCGCCGTGGCGACGGGCTTGGCGGTACCCAGCAGGCTGTAGTGGGTCATGCCAGTCAACACCGCGCAGACGGCGATGTAGATGACGGTGCAGATGGCCAGTGAACCCAGGATGCCCTTGGGCATGTCGCGCTGCGGATTCTTCGCTTCGCCGGCCGCGGTGGAGACTGCGTCGAAACCGATGTAGGCGAAGAACACGATGGTCGCCGCGCGGAATACGCCGTCCATGCCGAACTGGCCGGGGCCGGTGTTCTCGGGAATGAAGGGGGTCCAGTTCGCCGGGTCGACATACTGGACGCCAAAGCCGAGGAACGCCGCAATCACCACCACCTTGATCGCGACGATGATCGCGTTGACGAACGCCGACTGGGTGATGCCGACGTAGCAAAGTCCGCTGACCGCCGCGACGATCAATACGGCAGGCAGGTTGATGATGCCGTTGGTGGCGACGAACCCGCCATTGGCCCAGGTGATCGGCGCGGTCGCCAGTTGCTCGGGGAATGGCAGGCCCAGCGTGCCGGTGAGGAAGCTCACCAGGTAACCCGACCAGCCGACGGCCACGGTAGAGGACGCGAACAGATACTCGAGCACCAGGCACCAGCCGATGAACCAGGCGACCGCCTCGCCCAACGTGGCGTATGAATACGAGTACGCGCTGCCGGAGACCGGCATCATCGAGGCGAACTCGGCATAGCAAAGGCCGGCCATGGCGCAGGCGAAGCCGGCCAACACGAAGCTCAACATGATGGCGGGGCCGGCATGGTTGGCGGCCGCCTGGCCGGTCAGTACGAAGATGCCGGCGCCGATCACGGCACCCACGCCCAGCATCACCAGATGCTTGGCGGTCAACGTGCGTTTGAACCCACTTTCCCCGTCCAGACTACCTTCGACCGGTTCGCCGGCATCGACGTGGCCTGCCGGTGCGACCGGCTTGACCCTGAACAGAGCTTTGAGCATTCGCAGCGTCCCCTTGAAAGACTGGATGCCGACGAAGAGCTCCGCCGGACGGTGGCAACGGTCATGGAGGCGGGCCCCATGGAAGGCCGTACCTTGCCAAAGCGGGCCGGGGATCACAAGCGCGGGTGCAGCATGGCCGGCGATAATCGCGGCCCCATCGCGCCCTTCAAAGAGAAAACCACGCCGTGTCAGCCGCTTATGCCGTCCTCCGCGAACACCTGGCCGCCTACGGACGGCGCTGGCCTGCCGAGACTGAGGTGGTGGGCCAGTTCCTCGCCCTGCTCGACGATCCTGCCGATCCCTTCGTCCGCGAGCGGCTGGAAGGGCATCTGACCGGGGGCGTCTGGCTGGTCAGCGGCGATGGCCGGCGCGTGCTGATGACCCATCACCGCAAGCTCGACCGCTGGCTGCAGTTGGGCGGGCATGCCGACGGCGACACCGACATGGCGCGGGTGGCGTTGAAGGAGGCCGAAGAGGAATCCGGTCTGTCCGACCTGTCCGTGGAAGGCGACATCTTCGACCTGGACCGGCACTGGATTCCCGAGCGCAGGGAGGTGCCGGGGCACTGGCATTACGACGTGCGCTACGTGGTGCGCGCGAACGGCAGCGAGGATTACCTGGTCAGCGAAGAGTCGCTGGACCTGGCCTGGCGCGAGATCGCGTCGCTCGCCGACGATGCCGACGCGTCGATCAGCCGCATGGCCCGCAAGTGGCTGGCGATGCACGCGCCCGCGGGGGAGGAACCCCATCTGTAGGAGCGCCCCATGGGCGCGATGCGTTTGCAGGCGTGTCAGGGAAAGCATCGCGGGCATGGCCCGCTCCTACACGTGTCTGCGCGACCGGAGGCGGGAACGCCTGCTTGCGGTCGCGCCGCTTTCCGCTCAGCAACGTAGGGTGGGGCCTTGGCCCACCGAACCGCGAACCTCAGTACAGCACGCGCACCCGCAACGTCCCCTCGATCGCCGCCATCGCATCGCGCAGGCTGGCGGTCTGTTCCTCGTCGGCGGTGACGTCGATGACCACGTAGCCGACCTTCGGGTCGGTACGCAGGAACTGGCCGTCGATGTTGATGCCGCGGTCGCGGAAGATGTCGTTGATCTGCGACAGCACGCCGGGCACGTTGCGATGGATGTGCAGGATGCGGCGGCTGCCGTCGTGGCCGGGCAGGGTGACCTCGGGGAAGTTCACCGCCGACAGCGTGCTGCCGTTGTCGCTGTAGCGCACCAGTTTGGCGGCCACTTCAATGCCGATGTTGTCCTGCGCCTCCAGCGTGCTACCCCCCACGTGCGGGGTGAGGATGACGTTGTCGAGCCCGCGCAGCGGCGACTCGAACAGCTCCGCATTGCCCTTGGGCTCCAGCGGGAACACGTCGACCGCCGCGCCGCCGACCTGGCCGGACTTCAGTGCGTCGGCCAGCGCGTCGATGTCGACCACGGTGCCGCGCGAGGCATTGATGACGTGCGCGCCGGGCTTCATCTGCGCGATCTGGGCGGCGCCGAACATGTCCTTGGTCGCCGGCGTCTCCGGCACGTGCAGGGTCACCACGTCGCTCTGCGCCAGCAGGTCGTCCAGGCTCACGGCCGCGCGCGCATTGCCCAGCGACAGCTTGGTTTCGATGTCGTGGAAGAGCACGTGCATGCCCAGCGCCTCGGCCAGCACGCCGACCTGGGTACCGATATGGCCGTAGCCGATGATGCCCAGCGTCTTGCCGCGCACTTCGTGGCTGCCGGCGGCCGACTTGCTCCAGCCGCCGCGATGGCATTCGGCGTTCTTCTGCGGGACGCCGCGCATCAGCAGGATGGCCTGCGCGATCACCAGTTCGGCGACACTGCGCGTATTCGAGTAGGGCGCATTGAACACCGGAATGCCGGCCAGTTCCGCCGCGTCCAGGTCCACCTGGTTGGTGCCGATGCAGAAGCAGCCTACCGCGATCAGCCGGCGCGCCTGCGCCAGCACGTCTTCGCTCAAGTGGGTGCGCGAACGGATGCCGACGATGTGCGCCTCGGCGATGCGCTGCTTCAGTTCGTCTTCCGGTAGCGACTTCTCGTGGAACTCGATCTGCGAGTATCCCGCCGCGCGGAACGTCTCGACGGCGGTCTGGCTGACCCCTTCCAGCAACAGTACGCGGATGTCCTGCTTCGGGTACGAGGTCTTCTTGATCGACATTGCCGGAAAGGTCGCCGCGGAGGGGGAAGGGGCGTCACTATGCCAGATGGATGCGCTCGATGGTGCGGCGCGCCATGGAAAGCTCGATTGCGGTTTTCCCGGCTTGGTTGCCGCTGAAACGAAGCGCTTCATCGGCTGGACGCCACCCGACATCGCTGGCACGCTGGGCGCCCCCGAAAGTACTCCCCCCGCAATGAGCGATCCGCGCCTGGAAGCCCTGCAGCACGCCGTCCCGGCGCTGCGCCTGAAGACCGATCCTGCCGATCTCGAGCACTACGGTCGCGACTGGACCCGGCGCTGGACGCCGGCGCCGCTGGCCATCGCGCTGCCGGCCACGGTCGAGGAAGTGCAGGCCGTCGTGCGCTGGGCCAACCAGCATCGCGTCGCCGTGGTGCCATCGGGCGGGCGCACCGGCCTGTCCGGCGGTGCGGTCGCCGCGAACGGCGAACTGGTGCTGAGCCTGGAGCGGATGAACCAGACGCTGGAGTTCAATGCGGTGGACCGCACGCTGAGCGTGCAGGCCGGCACGCCGCTGGAGGCCGTGCACAACGCGGCACGCGAGCATGGGCTGGTCTACCCGGTGGACTTCGCCGCACGCGGCTCCTGCGCGATCGGCGGCAACATCGCCACCAACGCCGGTGGCATCCGCGTGATCCGCTACGGCAACACGCGCGAGTGGATCGCCGGCCTGAAGGTCGTCACCGGCGTCGGCGACGTGCTCGAGCTCAACAAGGCGCTGATCAAGAATTCCAGCGGCTACGACCTGCGCCACCTGTTCATCGGTTCCGAGGGCACGCTGGGGATCGTGGTCGAAGCCACCGTGCGTCTTACCGATCCGCCGCCGCCGACCAACGTCATGCTGCTGGCGCTGCCCTCGTTCGAGGTATTGATGCAGGTGTTCGCCGCGTTCCGCGAACGCCTGCAACTGGAAGCCTTCGAGTTCTTCACCGACCGCGCGCTGCAGCACGTGCTGGCGCATGGCGCGCAGAAGCCGTTCGACGAGATCCATCCGTACTACGTGGTCACCGAGTTCGCCATCGGCGACGAGGCGAAGGAAGCGGCCGCGATGGCCGCCTTCGAGGCCTGCATGGAGCAGGGGTGGGTCAGTGACGGCGTGATCAGCCAGTCCGATGCGCAGGCCGCGCAGCTGTGGCGCCTGCGTGAGGGCATCACCGAGGCACTGGCGCGGTACGTGCCGTACAAGAACGACGTGTCGGTGCGCATCTCGGCGATGCCGGCCTTCCTGGCCGAGACACAGGCGCTGCTGGGCGATGCCTATCCGCAGTTCGAGGTGGTGTGGTTCGGCCACATCGGCGACGGCAACCTGCACATCAACGTGCTGAAGCCCGAGGGCATGGACAACGCGGACTTCGTCACCCAGTGCGAGCAGGTCACCAAGCTGCTGGCGGCCTCGCTGACACGCCACCAGGGCAGCATCTCGGCCGAGCACGGCATCGGCCTGGTCAAGAAGGGCTATCTGGAAAGCACGCGCAGCGCCGGCGAAATAGCGGTGATGCGCGGCATCAAGCAGGTGCTGGACCCGAACGGACTGATGAATCCGGGCAAGCTGTTCGACACCTGACACTGCTGTCGGATTCAGCCTTGCCGGATCGATTGCAGGTAGTCTTTGCACACCCGCCGACCGCGGCATTCCCCCGTTTGGAAACTCCATGTCCCGATTGATCCTGGCCGGCGTGTTGCTGGCATTCTCCGTGCCGGCGTTGGCTGGCAGCTTCGCCGGTTCTTCCGCCGGCGCGTCTTCGGCTGGTTCCTCGGCCTCGTCCGGCAGTTCGTCCGGCGACGACAAGGTCGTCGTGCAGGCGCGCGAAGACGCCGCCAGCTTCGTCGCCACCGAAGGCCGCATCCGCGGTGCGCAGTTGGAAGCCGCGTTGCGTCACCTGCGCGAGAAGGATGAAGCCGCGCGCAAGGCCAGCGACATGCAGCTGGCACAGGCCATCCTGGCCCGCTGATGTCTCCGCGTCGGCCTTGGGGCCGGCGCATCGCCGCGCTCCTCCTGTGGGCGTGGTTCGGCGCGGTCGCGACGCCGGTGGCCGCGCTCGACATCGATCCGGACGGTCTCTCTCCGCAGGATGTCGCGGCGACGCAGGCACTGGTGGACGACGTCCTGCCGCGATTGCCGGCGGCGTGGCGCGAGGGTCTGCCGGCAGGCCTCGTGCTGCAGTGGCGCGACGATCTGCCGGCGCATGTCGCGGGACGACGGGTGGGCGACCGCGTACTGCTTCCACGCCGGTCGCTGGAGACGTGGAAGACGCGCGACTCGCTGGCACCCGACGATGCGTCCGTGCTCGCGGTGCGCCAGGCGCTGGTGCATGAACTGGCCCACAGCTACGACCGCGCACGGCGCAACGTGCTGTCCGACGATCCGCGCCTGCGCGACCTGGCGGGATGGCAGCGCAGCGTGCTCCCGCTGGCCGGCCGCCGCTCGCGCAACGACTTCGTCGCGCGGACTCCCGATTCGTACGAACGCGAGCGCCCGTCCGAATTCGTGGCGGTGAACCTCGAGTATTTCGTGCTCGATCCGGACTACGGATGCCGGCGTCCGGCACTGCATCGCCATTTCGCCACGCACTTCGGCATGCCATCTGCGGTGGAAGGGTGTGCGCCCGGCCTGCCATTCCTGGAGGCCGATGCCGACGCCGGCGATGCTTCGCTGCTCGCGCTGGATCCATCGCGCGTCTACGCAGTCGACTACCTCCTCGCCGAGGGCAACACGCAGGCGATGAGTCGCTGGGGCCACAGCATGCTGCGGCTGGTGATCTGTGCGCCAGGCCGCGTGCCGGGACCCGACTGCCGCTTCGACCTGGCGCACCACCGCGTGCTGTCGTTCCGCGCGTTCGTCGGCGACGTGCAGATCTCGGGCTGGCGCGGATTGACGGGCTCCTATCCCTCGCGGCTGTTCCTGCTGCCGCTCGATCAGGTGATCGAGGAATACACCCGGGTCGAGCTGCGTGGACTGCGGTCGATCCCGTTGCGGTTGGATGGCGAGGAGATCGCTTCGCTGCTGGAGCGTGCCGCCCAGCTGCACTGGAGCTACGACGGGCGCTACTACTTCATCAGCAACAACTGTGCGGTGGAGACCTGGAAGCTGCTGCACGACGGCGTGCCACGGCTGGCCGGGGAATCGCTCGCCAGCATCACGCCCACCGGGTTGCTGAGGAAGCTGGAGCGCCGCGGTATCGCGGATGCTGGCGTGCTCGATGACGCTGATGAAGCGCGACGACTCGGTTACTACTTCGAGCCGTTGAGCGCGCGCTACGATGCCTTGTTCTCCGTCGCACGCGAGGCGCTGCAGCTGCCACAGCACGACGTGCATACCTGGCTGGCGCTGCCCCCGGCGGAACGCGCCACCTGGCTGCCGCAGGCCGACCTGCGCACGAACGCTGCGCTGCTGGTGCTGGAGAATGCGGCGCTTCGTCGCCAGCAACTGCGGCTGCGCGATGAACTGAAACGGCGCTACCTGGGGCGCGACGCACCCGCCGACCTTGAGCCGGCGCTGCAGGCCCTGCGTGCGTGGCTGGGCGATACCGGCTTCATCAGTCGGCCCTCGGAGCTGCTGCCGCAGGGCTACGGACTGCCGCAGGCGGCTGAGCGCGAGCGCATCACAGAGGAAGCCCGCCTGCGCCTGGCCCGCCTGCGCGAACAGGATGGGCGGTTGCGCGAGGAACTGGAACGCTGGCTGCCCCCGGACCAGCGCGACGTGCTGCACGGCATCGAAGCGAACCTCGAAACCATCGGCGCCCGGCTACGCGACCCGTAGCGTGCGCCGCGTGCACGACCGCAGGATCTGTCGCGTCATCGCATCCATCGCGCGACGAAGGATGGTTTCACGGGTCGTGCGCCTAGCGCACGCTACGTCAACGCAAGGCCTCGCACCCGCCGCGCTGACCTGTGGGCATCCACGTAGCGTGCGCCACGCGCACGACCTCATGATGATTCATCACGCGGCGGGAGATTCAGCGAGTCGTGCGCATGGCGCAAACTACCTCAGTCCGCGCGGCCGCCGAATTCACCGGTGGTGGTGTTGACCAGGATGCGTTCACCGTTGGTGATGTACTCCGGCACCATGATCTCGATGCCGGTGCTCAGCTTGGCCGGCTTCGGGCGCTTGGTGGCGGTGCCGCCCTTCAGTTCTGGCGGCGTTTCCACCACTTCCAGTGTCACGTGCTGCGGCAGCTGCAGGGCGACCGGCAGTTCATCGATCACCTGCACGTAGCAGCCCGCCAGGCCGTCGGTGATGTAGCCGGCGTCGTCGCCGATGACGTTGGCATCCAGCGTGTACGGCGTGTAGTCCTCGTCGTCGAGGAACACGAACGCGTCGCCGTCCTTGTAGGAATACGTCGCCTGGCGGCGAAGCAGTTCCACCTCGCTCAGGTTGTCGTCGGCATCGAAGCTGGCATCCAGCTTGTTGCCGCCGGGCACGCTGTACATGATGAAACGGAAGC
Organism: Pseudoxanthomonas sp. LH2527; assembly: GCF_022539275.1. Lineage (NCBI taxonomy): Bacteria > Pseudomonadati > Pseudomonadota > Gammaproteobacteria > Lysobacterales > Lysobacteraceae > Pseudoxanthomonas > Pseudoxanthomonas sp. LH2527. The sequence goes on from NZ_JAKZBW010000021.1 coordinate 48,260, forward strand.
GCACATTGCCGCCGCGGCCCTGCGGCGAGCTGCGCTCGATGTCGCGGATCTGGTACACGCCGCCGTTGTGTTCGACGACGTTGCCCTTCTTGATGTCGAAAGCTTTCATGGAGATGCCGGGAGAGGAGTGAGTGGAGAGGAGTGAGGAGTGAGCGGAAGGGCGGAAGCGGGCTCTGACTCGCTCCTCACTCCTCTCCACTCGCCGCTGCTTTACTTGGGTGCCAGCCGCACGGCGCCATCCAGTCGGATGGTTTCGCCGTTGAGGTAGGGGTTGCCGAGGATGTAGGCGACCAGGTCGGCGAACTCCTCCGGCTTGCCCAGGCGGGACGGGAAGGGGATCGAGGCGCTGAGCGACTGCTGCACGGCGTCCGGCATGCCGTCGACCATCGGGGTCCAGAAGATGCCCGGCGCGACGGTCATCACGCGGATGCCGAAGCGCGACAGCTCGCGGGCCATCGGCAGCGTCATGCCGACCACGCCGCCTTTCGATGCCGAATACGCGGCCTGGCCGATCTGGCCTTCGTACGCCGCCACGCTGGCGGTGTTGACGATCACGCCGCGCTCGCCGTCGGCATTCGGCGCGTTGTGCTGCATCAGATCCGCCGCGGCCTTGGCCACGTTGAAGCTGCCCACCAGGTTGACCATCACGGTGGCCTGGAAGGTGGACAGCGGCATCGGGGATTCCTTGCCGAGTACGCGGCCGGCGCCGAGGATACCGGCGCAGTTGATCGCCGCATTCAGCCCGCCGAGAAATTCCTTCGCTGCCGCCACGTTCGCCGCCACGCCGGCCTCGTCGGTGACGTCTGTGCGGAAGTAGCGGACATTGGCCTCGCCGAGTTCGGCGACGGCGGCCGCGCCCTTGTCGTCGTTGACGTCGAACAGGGCCGCCTTGCCGCCGTGGGCGACAAGATGGCGGGCGACGGCCAGGCCCAGGCCGGAAACGCCGCCGGTGATGACGGCGCGGGTGTCGGAAAGCTGCATACGGTGAACCTGCTGCGGAAAGGCCGGCATTTTACGCGATGGCGGGTGTCAGGCGTCGCGCCGGTGATCCGGGTGAGGGATCCTGTGGGAGCGACGTCAGTCGCGATGAGGCTTCACAGGGAGAGCGCCATCGCGACTGACGTCGCTCCCACAAAAGCCGCGCACCGGGCAGGGGCGGTACTCAAGCGTGCACCCGCTCCAGCGGCGCATCGGCCAACCGGCGGGCGAATTCGTCCGGCGACAGGCCGGGGGCGAACAGGAAGCCCTGGCCGACCGGTACGCCGAGGTTGAGGAGGAACTGCCGCTGCGCCTCCGATTCCACGCCTTCGGCCACCAGGCCCAGGCCCAGGCTGCGGGCGATGGCCGAGACCGCCTGGCAGACCGCGACATCGGAGCGGTTGTTGGGCACGCCTTCGGTGAACAGCGGGCTCAGCTTGAGGCCGTGGATCGGCAGGCGGCGCAGGTAGTTGAGCGCGCTGTAACCCTCGCCGAAGTCGTCGATGGTCAGCAGCACGCCCAACTGGCGGAGATCGGCGAAGGTACGCAGGGTGGCCGGTGCGTCCTCGATCAGCACGCGCTCGGTGAACTCCAGTTCCAGCGCGCTGCCCGGCAGGTCGAACTCGGTCAGGATGGCGCGCACGCGGTCGGCGAGGTCGTCGCCGGCGAACTGCCGGTACGACACGTTGACCGCCACCCGCACGATGCCCAGTCCCATGTCGCGCCAGGTCGCCACCTGCCGGCAGGCTTCGCGCAGCACCCAGCTGCCGATGCGCACGATGTCGCCGGTGGTTTCGGCGTGGCTGATGAACACGTCCGGCCGCAGCTCGCCCAACTGGTGGTTCTGCCAGCGGATCAGCGCTTCGCCGGCAATGATGCGGCCGTTGCGCAGGTCGACCTGCGGCTGGTAGACGAGGCGGAACTCCTCGTTGTCCACGGCGCGGCGCAGCTGCGTCTCGATCTGCAGGCGGTCCTGCTGCCGTTGCGCCAGTTCCTGGGTGAAGCTCTGCCAGCCGTTGCGCGCGCGATGCTTGCTGTCGTACATCGCGATGTCGGCGTTCTGGATCAGCTGCTGCGGGCGCAGGCCGTCGGCGGGCGCCACCGCCAGGCCGATGCTGGCGGTGATGGCGAATTCGTCCTTGCCGAAACGGAAGGCGTCGGCGAACGCGCCCAGCACCGCATGCGCCATCGCCTCGGGCAGGTGCGGGTCCTCGCCGGCGTCGCAGATCACCAGGAACTCGTCGCCGCCGAAGCGCGCGATCATGCCGTCGGTGCCCACCGCGCCACGGATGCGGTCGGACGCCTGCACCAGCAGTTCGTCGCCGGCGTTGTGGCCCAGCACGTCGTTGACCATCTTGAAGCGGTCGAGGTCGATGTAGAGCACGGCGACGCGCGCTCGCTCGGGGTCGGCCAGCCGCGCACCGAGTTCGGTGAGCACGGCATCGCGGTTCATCAGCCCGGTCAGCGGGTCGGTGCGCGCCTGGATGCGCAGCATTTCCTCGGCCTGCTTGTCCTGCGAGATGTCCTGCATGGTGCCGGTGATGCGCGACGCGCCGGGGTCGCCGGGTTCGGAATCGCCGATCACGCGGATCCAGAACGGGTGCCCGTCGGCCTGCGTGCCCTGCAGTTCCAGGTCGAAGCCCTGGCCGCCGGCGGTGATCAGGTCCAGCGCGCTGCGCAGGCGGCGGCGGTCGGTCTCGCGCAGGCAACCCAGCATGTCGTTGAGCGTGATCAGCGGGCGCGCCGCGCCGAGGATGCGCTGGGCCTCGTCGGTCAGGTACATGCGGTCGCGGCCCAGGTCCCATTCCCAGCCGCCGATGTGCGCCAGCGATTGCGCGCGGTCGAACAGCGCGCTGTCGCGCTTGAGCTCGGTGACGTCGCTGAACAGCGTGGTGACCTGGGCGGGCACGCTGGCGCCCGGCGCGAACTGCGGGACCGAGGTGGCGGTGAGCCACAGCAACTGTTTCTTCTCGCGGTGGTACAGGCCCAGCAGCACGCTCTCGATCATCTGCCCGCTGTCGAGTGCGCGCTGGGCTGGCAGTTCGTGCCGCGCCATCTCGCGGCCATGCTCGTCGACGATGTGCCAGCGCCCCAGGGCCAGTTCCTGGTCGGCGCGCTGGTCCTCGCGGATGCCGAAGATGCGCATCGCGGCGCCGTTGCAGTACTGCACCTGCATGTCGCGGTTGTGCACCACGATGCCCTTGTCGATCGTCTCCATCAGCTCGCGGTAGCGCATCTCCGCCAGCCGGCGGCTGCTGATGTCGCGGGCGACGGCGACGATGCTCTTGCGGCCGTCGAAGTTGATGTTGGCCGAGTGCACTTCGACGGGGAAGCGGGTGCCGTCGCCGCGCATGTTGGTGACCTCGATGACGTAGGTCTCGCCGCGGTTGAGCGTTTCCCACACCGGCACCAGGTGGTCGCGCGGCAGGTCGGGGTTGAGCACGTTGATGTTGCGGCCGACGATTTCGTCGCGCGAGCGCTTGTAGGCCAGCATGCCGGCCTGGTTGAGGTCGAGGATGGTGCCGTCCTCGCCGAGGATGCTGACCGGGTCGGGAACGGCATCGAACAGGTTGCGGTAGCGCGAACGCTCGGTGTCCGCGTCGCGCCGCGCGGCGACCAGTCCATCGCGCGCTTGCAGGAGCAGGGCGGCGGTCGCCGGGTCGGCGCCGTCGGCCGTGGCCGCGCGTTCCAGCGCGGCGACCAACGCCATCAGGTCGATGTCGCTGGCCGGGCCGTGGTTCATGCGGCCGCCAGCGCCTTGCCGACGCGGCTGCCGGTCTCGCGCCCCAGCCGCGTGGCGAGCCAGCGGCCGGTATCGGCCAGCAGGTCCAGGTCCACGCCGGTGCGCAGGCCCAGGCCATGCAGCAGGTAGACGACATCCTCGCTGGCGACGTTGCCGCTGGCGCCTTTCGCGTAGGGGCAACCGCCGGCACCGGACACGGCCGCATCGACCACGCGCACGCCCACGTCCAGGCAGGCCAGGATGTTGGCCACGGCCTGCCCGTAGGTGTCGTGGAAGTGCACCGCCAGCGCAGGCATCGGCACCTCGGCAGCGACGGCCTTCAGCATCTCGGCGGCCTTGTGTGGCGTGCCGACGCCGATGGTGTCGCCCAGCGAAATCTCGTAGCAGCCGAGCGCGTGAAGCTGGCGTGCGACGCGCACGACATCGGTGACGGGCACATCGCCTTGGTAGGGGCAGCCGAGCACGGTGGAGACATAGCCGCGCACTTTGACGCCGTCGGCGGCGGCACGTTCCAGCACCGGGCGGAACCGCTCGATGGATTCGTCGATGGACGCGTTGATGTTCTTCTGGTTGAAGGCTTCGGACGCGGCGGTGAACACCGCGACTTCCTCCACGCCGACGGCGCGTGCGCGGTCGTAGCCGGTTTCGTTCGGCACCAGCACCGGGTACGCGGTGCCCGGGCGTCGCTGGATGGCGGAGAAGACCTCGGCGGCGTCGGCCAGCTGCGGCACCCACTTCGGACTGACGAAGCTGGTCGCCTCGATGCTGAGCAGGCCGGTGCGCGACAGCCGGTCGATCAGTTCCACCTTGTCGGCGGTGGCGACGAGGGTCTTCTCGTTCTGCAGGCCGTCGCGCGGCCCGACCTCGACGATGCGGACGAAATCGGTGCTGGAGGGCAGGCTGCTCATGACCGCTTCCCGTCCTTGGCGCGGCGCATGCGCAGGGTCTTGTCGCGGCCGTCGAAGGCATCGAACAGCGCGGGCTCGGCTTCCAGCAGCTGACGCAAGCGGTCCGGACGGCCCTCGAACAGGTAGGTGCTGGCGTCGGTCTCGCGTGCCTTCAACGTCCCCTGCTGCACGCGTTGCATGATGTCCACCGTGTCGAGCATCGCGATCTGCAGCGTATCGTCGCGGATGCGGTATTTCAGCAGCGTGACGGCGCCGGCCGGCATGCCTTTGGGGATCGGCGGCGCGGCGGCCTTGCCGGTGCCGAACAGGCCCTCCAGTTCCTTGAAGCCGAGCGCCAGGTAGCGTTCGCCGTCCAGCTCGAACCCCAGGGCGTCGAACTCGGGCGCCTCGGCGCGCGCACCATCGCGCAGGCGCACGCGGCAGGCGGCGTCCACGTCCGCATAGTCGTCCTTGCCCAGCGGCACGCGGTCCTGCGGGCTGTCGGGCAGCGGGATCCAGCGCCCGACCAGGGCGGGGTCGCAGGCCAGCGGTGCCGGCGGTTGTTCGAACATCACGCAGCCGCCCAGCATGCAGGCCGCCAGCAGGGCGGTTGCGATGCGCCAGGCCTGCAGGGCAGGCCTCACTCGAGCGCTACCAGGACGGTGTCGGCCTCGACGAAATCGCCGGCGGCGGCGCGCAGTTCCGCCACCACGCCGGCACGCGGCGCCCTGACGGCCAGTTCCATCTTCATCGCTTCCATCACCAGCAGTTCCTGTCCTGCGTCCACGCTGTCCCCCACTCGTGCCTTGACCACCACCACGCGACCCGGCATCGGGGCGATGATGCGGCCGTCCCCGCCACTGTCGCCACCCGCGGACCGCTGGTACACCGGCAGCGTCTCCAGCGTGGCGCGCCGGTCCCCATCGTGCAGGGTGAGGCGACTGCCGTGGCGATGGACGCGCAGGCGCCGTCCATGATCATGGATACGCAACTCGAGCCGCCCAGCGGTCAGGCCCGCGCCCGCGACCGGATGGGCCGTGCCGTCAACCTCGACTATGTAGCGACCGCCATGGCCGTGCGCGAGCGCTTCCCAGCGCTGGTCGCGGTGCTGGAAGGCCAGCGGCCGGCGGCCGGCATGGCCCAGGCGCCACCCATCGGCGACCGCCCAGGGGGAACCCGGATCTCCGCAGGCCGCGGCGGCATGCCGGGCCGCCGATTCCTGTTCCAGCAGCACCGCGACGGCCGCGCTGACCTGCAGCTCGGGTGTCAGCGTCGGCGCCGGCATGAACTCGTCCAGGTGGCGGTCGAGGTAGCCGGTATCGATGCGGCCTTCCACCACGGCCGGATGCCGGGCCAACTGCTCGAGGAAGCCGATGTTGGATTTCGGCCCGACGATATCGCAATCGGCCAGCGCCTCGCGCAGCCGCGCCAGCGCCGTGGGACGGTCTTCGCCCCAGACGATCAGCTTGGCGATCATCGGGTCGTAGAAGATCGTGACCAGGTCGCCTTCGACTACGCCGCCATCGATGCGCACCCCGGCGGACGGCGCAGGCAGTACCAGCGATTCCAGTCGGCCGGAGCCGGGCAGGAAGCCGGCTTCCGGATCCTCCGCGTACAGGCGCACCTCGATGGCGTGGCCGCGCTGCGCGATGGCGTCCTGCGCCAGCGGCAACGGCTCGCCGGCGGCCACGCGCAGCTGCCACTCCACCAGGTCCAGGCCGGTGACCATCTCGGTGACCGGATGCTCCACCTGCAGGCGGGTGTTGATCTCCATGAAATAGAACTGGCCTTCCGGGTCGACGATGAACTCCACCGTGCCCGCGTTGGCGTAATCGATCGCCTGCGCCGCCTTCACTGCGGCATCGCCCATGGCTGTGCGCAGGGCAGGGGTCAGGAACGGCGACGGCGATTCCTCCAGCACCTTCTGGTACCGGCGCTGGGCGGAGCATTCGCGTTCGTTGAGATGCAGCGTGTGGCCATGCGTATCGGCGAACACCTGGATCTCGATGTGGCGCGGCGACTGCACGTAGCGCTCCAGCAGCACGCGGTCGCGGCCGAAGGCATTGGCCGCTTCGCGCTGGCAGCTTTCCAGTTGGCCGATGAAGTCCTCCAGCCGGTGCACCACGCGCATGCCCTTGCCGCCGCCGCCATGCGCGGCCTTGATCATCAGCGGGAAGCCGATGCGCGCGGCCTCGCGCGACAGCGTGTTCGGCGACTGGTCCTCGCCGGTGTAGCCGGGCACCACCGGCACGCCGGCGGCGGCCATCAGTTCCTTGGCGCCGGCCTTGCTGCCCATCTTGCGCATGGAGGTGCCGGACGGACCGATGAACACCATGCCGGCGGCGGTGATCGCATCGGCGAAGTCGGCGTTCTCGGACAGGAAGCCGTAGCCGGGGTGGATCGCCTGGGCGCCGGTCTTCTTCGCGGCGTCGAGGATCGCGTCGCCGCGCAGGTAGCTGTCGGCCGGGCGCGGACCACCGATCAGGACGGCTTCGTCGGCCTGGCGCACGTGCTGCGCATCGGCGTCGGCTTCCGAATACACGGCGACGGTACGGATGCCAAGCCGGCGGCAGGTACGGATGACGCGGCAGGCGATTTCGCCGCGGTTGGCGATCAGGATCTTTTCAAACATGGGATTGGACACGGATAAGAGCGGATGAACGCGGATCGTCGGGATGGTATCCGTGAACACGCCGCTTGAACTGCGGCTTGGGGCCGAAGTTGAACAACAGACCGACGTGCATATGCAGCCCCTTGAGGTAGTTCACCAATTGCACTTCATGGATGGGGAGTATCTGCGAAACGGCTTTCAGCTCGATAACCAGCGTGCCTCGCACCAGCAAGTCGACCTTGAACTCTCCGACAACGCAACCCCGGAACCACACTTGCAGGGGGTGTTGCTGGCGCGCTTCGAATCCTGCGTCCCGCAACGCGATAGCCATTGCGTTCTCGTAGATGCTTTCCAGGAAGCCAGGCCCCAGTTCGTTGTAGACGGAGTAAAAGATACCGATGACCGCTTGCGTCAGTTCCCTGTCCTCTAATGCTTCATCCGCGTCCATTCGCTTTTATCCGTGTCCAGAAAATCCATGTCAGGGCGACGGCGCACGACATGCCGCTGCGATAGTTGTGCCCGTCCGGGTCGATGGCGCAAGCCCCATGGCAGTTGGGGGGCGTGGGTTCACTCCTTGACGGTCCACGACGGCGCGCGCTTGTCGAGGAAGGCGGACAGTCCTTCCTGGCCTTCGGGCGACACCCGCAGTCCGGCGATCAGGTCGGCGTTGTCGTCATCCAGTTGGTCGCGGTCGGTGCCGCCCGCCACCCGCGCGACCAATCGCTTCGCGCCGGCGGCCGCGTGCGGCCCGGCCTTAAGCAGCAGGGCGATCTGGCGTTCGATGGCGGCGTCGAGGGCGTCCGTGTCGACCACCTCGTGCAGCAGTCCGATCCGCAGCGCGGTGGCGGCGTCGAAGATCTCGGCGGTGGCGAACCAGCGACGCGCCTCGCGCGGGCCGATCGCCGCGATGACGTACGGCGAGATCACCGCCGGCAGCAGGCCCAGCTTGCTTTCGGTCAGGCCGAACTTCGCCTCGGGCACGCCGATGGCGATGTCGCAGCAGGCCACCAGGCCCACGCCGCCGCCGAACGCCGCGCCATGGACGCGCGCGAGGGTGGGCTTGGGCAGTTCGTCCAGCGTGCGCATCAGGCGGGCGAGGGCGAGGGCGTCGTCGCGGTTCGCCGCCTCGCTGGCCGAGGCCATGCCGCGCATCCAGTTCAGGTCCGCGCCGGCCGAGAACGAAGTGCCGCTGCCTTCCAGCACGACGACGCGGACGTCGTCATCGGCGCCGACCTGTTCGAGCGTGGATGTCAGCGCGGCGATCAGGCCGGCGTCGAAGGCGTTGTGGAGGGTGGGGCGGTCCAGGCGGATGCGCGCCACGGCGCCCGTCTGGGTCAGTGAGAGGGGGTGTTCCTGCGGTGATGCCGCCATGCCTGCCGTTTCCTGCAAAGTCGCCGAATGATAGCGGCACGGTGCGTTGCGGCCGTCGTGCGGTGCGGCGATGCTACAATGAGAACAATTCGCATTTGAGGGCTGCGCGTGATCCTGACCGAACTTCCCTGGCGTACCCCCGCCATCGTCGACAGCGTCGAGGACCATGGTCCGCAGGACAACATCGCCCGTCGCCTGCGCGAGCTGGGCTTCGTCAATGGCGAGGAAGTCGAAGTGGTCGCCAAGGGCCCGCTGGGCGCCGAGCCGCTGCTGGTGCAGGTGGGTTTCACCCGGTTCGCGCTGCGCCGTTCAGAAGCCGCGCGCGTGCGTCTGCGCAACGGAGCCGCGGCATGAGCGCGGCCGAGGCAGCGACGTTGCGGCTGGCGCTTGTCGGCAATCCGAACTGCGGCAAGACCGCGCTGTTCAACCAGCTGACCGGCAGCCGGCAGAAGGTGGCCAACTACGCCGGCGTGACCGTCGAGCGCAAGGAAGGCCGGCTGCATTCGTCGGCATCGGGGCGCAGCTACGCGGTGCTGGATCTGCCGGGCGCGTACAGCCTGCATGCCGCCAGCCTCGACGAAGCGGTCACCCGCGACGTCTGCCGCGGCTTCTATCCGGGTGAGCCGGCGCCGGACGTGCTGGTCTGCGTGGTCGACGCCACCAACCTGCGCCTGCACCTGCGCTTCGCCCTGGAAGTGCGGCAGCTCGGCAAGCCGATGATTTTGGCGGTCAACATGATGGATGCCGCGCTGCGCCGCGGCATCGCCATCGACCTGGCCGCACTGGAGCGCGAACTCGGCGTGCCCGTGGTCGAAACCATCGCAGTGAAGCACGGCGGTGCGCGCGCGCTGGTCGAGCGCATCGATGCCGTGGCCGCGCATCCGCAAGAACCCCGCGTGCACCTGGCGGAAGGCGCCGACCTGCATGCGGAAACCCGTCGCCTGCTGTCGCTGGCCGTCACCATGCCCACGCGCACGGCGAAGATCGACGATGCGCTGGACCGCTGGTTGCTGCATCCGGTGTTCGGATTGCTGGCGCTGGCGGTGGTGATGTTCCTGATCTTCCAGGCGGTGTATGCCTGGGCGACGCCGATGATGGACATGATCGAAGCGGGCACGGGCTGGCTGGGCGGCCAGGCGGGAGGCCTGCTTCCCGAAGGGCCGCTCAACAGCCTGCTGGTCGACGGCATCATCGGCGGCCTGGGTGGCGTGATCGTGTTCCTGCCGCAGATCCTGATCCTGTTCGCCTTCATTCTGGCGTTGGAAGAAAGCGGTTACCTGCCGCGCGCGGCGTTCCTGCTGGACCGCATGATGGCGTCGGCCGGCCTGTCGGGCCGCTCCTTCATCCCGCTGCTGTCGAGCTTCGCCTGCGCCATCCCCGGCATCATGGCCACGCGCAGCATCCAGGACCCGCGCGACCGGCTGGCGACGATCCTGGTGGCGCCGCTGATGACGTGCTCGGCGCGCCTGCCGGTGTATGCGCTGCTGATCGGTGCCTTCGTGCCGAACGAGAAGGTCGGCATCTTCAACCAGCAGGGGCTGGTGCTGTTCGGCCTGTACGCGGCCGGCATCCTCAGCGCGTTGCTGGTGTCGTGGGTGATGAAGAAATGGCGGCGCGACAAGAGCGAGCATGCGCTGCTGCTGGAGCTGCCTTCGTACCGCATCCCGCACCCGCGCGACCTGCTGATCGGCCTGTACGAGCGCGCGATGATCTTCCTCAAGCGCGTCGGCGGCATCATCCTGGCGCTGACCATCCTGCTGTGGTTCCTGCTGAACTTTCCGGCGGCGCCTGCCGACGCGGTGGGGCCGGCGATCGACTACAGCTTCGCCGGCCGCATCGGCCATGCGATGGCGGAGTTCTTCGCACCGCTGGGCTTCAACTGGCAGATCTGCATCGCCTTGATTCCCGGCCTGGCCGCACGCGAAGTGGCGGTCGCCTCGCTGGCGACGATCTACGCGCTGTCGGCGGCCGACGATGACGCCGCCATCCAGGCGCTGACGCCGGTCATCAGCGACGGCTGGTCGCTGGCCACGGCGCTGTCGCTGCTCGTGTGGTTCATCTACGCCCCGATGTGCATCTCCACGCTGGCCACGATCAAGCGCGAGACCAACTCGTGGAAGCAGATGGGCTTTGCGACGTTCTACCTGTTCGCGCTGGCCTACCTGGCCTCGCTGGTGACCTACCAGGTCGCCAAGGCGCTGGGCGCGGGCTGAGCCATGGACGCCTCGCTCACCCTGCAGTACGCCATCATCGCGGTCGCGGTGGTGGTCAGTGCGTGGGTGGTGGTGGTGAAGCAGTTCCCCGGTCCGCTGCGCAAGCTGCGCGGTGCGCTGGCGTTGCCGTTGTTGCGGGGAGGAAACGCGGGATGGCGGCGTCGATTGGGGCGCTGGATCGCGCCGCCGCCTTCGGGCAGCGACGCCGCCTGCGGTGGCTGCAACAGCTGCGGGCCCGACAAGAAGGCGTAGGCGGCCGCGGCTGCGTCAGTGGCGCGTGCGCCGCCCCGCGGCCTTGCCCGTGGCGGGATTGAGCTCCACCGACAGCACGAAGCTGCGCTGCTCGTGCGGCTGCATGGCGCCGACGCCGACGACCTGGCGGGTGACTTCCTCGCCGCGGTCGTTGCGGATCGACAGCACCACGCTGTATTCCCACGCCGCGCCCTCGGCAGGCGGCTGCAGCGTGCCCTCGATCCGCAGCGGCGTCAGCGCGGGCACTGCCTGGGCACCTGCGCCCGGTTCGAAGCGCAGGTGATGGCGGCAGCCCGGACAGACCGCCGCGCTTTCCAGGATGGTCGCCTTGCAGTGCGGGCAGGTGCGGGTGGCGCCGGCACTGCCCGGGCGGGGTTGGCTCATGCGGCGGCGCCGGGCTCCGTACCGTTGTCCTTGCCCTTGCCGCCCTTGGCCGGCTCGTCCCAGCCGAAGTCGGCCTGGCCACGCATGCGCGAGCCCGCCGCCACCGTCAGCGAGCCCGACTTCACGTCGCCGATCAGCACGCCGGACGCGAGCAGTTCGACGCGCGCGGCGGATTCGATGTTGCCCTCCAGTTCGCCCGCGATGGTCACCTTCTTCGCCCGCACGCCGCCGTTGAGCTTGGCGCCGGTCTCGATGGTGAGGTCGCCCTGCACGTTGACGTCGCCCTTGAAGCGTCCGGCGATGCGGATGTGGCCGGTGCCCTCGATCTTGCCCTCGATGGTCAGGTCGGCGGCGATCAGTGATTCCTTCGGGGTCTCCTGCGGGGCCGCGCGTTCGACCGCACGCGTGCCGGGCGGGGCGGTGACGGCGGGCGAGAAATCGGCCGCCGCCGGAGCGTCACGGAAGGTGCTGGTGACGGGTTCGGACGGCGGCGGGGCGGCGTCCTTCTTGGCGGGGCCTTGGTCTTTCCAGATGGACATGCAGGGGATGCTCCAGGTGGCGGGAACGTCCGACTATCGCGGCCGCGCATTACACGTGCTGTGACCGGCGCGGCCAATCGCCGCATCCGTCGCCGGTAGCGCGGAGCGATTCAGGCGCCGGTCGGGGTTGTGCACGCGCCCGTCACCAGGCTGAAGAGGCGTCAGCGGCCGCCGGCGACGTCGATGAAGGCGCCGGTCGAATAGGCGGCCTGCGGCGACAGCAGCCACAGGATCGCCTCCGCCACTTCCTCGGGCTGGCCGCCGCGACGCAGGGGAACGGCGGCCTTGACCCGGTCCACGCGTCCGGGCTCGCCGCCATCGGCGTGCATGCCGGTGTAGATGAAGCCCGGCCGGACCGCGTTGACGCGGATGCCTTCCTGCGCCACTTCCTGCGCCAGCCCGCGGGTCAGCGCATCCACCGCACCCTTGGATGCGGCGTAGTCGACGTACTCGCCGGGCGAACCGGTCTTCGCCGCGACCGACGACACATTGACGATCGCGCCACCGCCGCCGCCGTGGCGCGTGGACATCCGGCGGACGGCTTCGCGGCAGCAGAGCAGGGTGCCGGTCACGTTGGTGGCCAGGATGCGCCCGATGCGCGCGGCGTCCAGGGCGTCGACGCGCATCTGGGCTTCAAGGATGCCGGCGTTGTTGACCAGCGCCGTGACCGGTCCGAGTGTGGCGTCGAGCCGGGCGAACAGGGCGACCACCTCCGCTTCGTCCGCGACATCGGCCTGCAGGGCGACGGCGCGACCGCCGGCGGCGGTGATCCGCTGCACGATGGCGGCCGCCGCCGCCGCATCGCGCCGGTAGTTCACGCCTACCGCATACCCGCGTTCGGCGGCGAGCAGGGCCGTCGCCGCGCCGATGCCGCGGCTTCCGCCGGTGACGAGCAGGACCTGCTGCGCCATCGGCTACATCCGGAACACGCCGAACTTCGCCGGCTCGATCGGCGCGTTGAGCGAGGCCGAAATGCCCAGCCCCAGCACGCGGCGCGTGTCGGCGGGGTCGATGATGCCGTCGTCCCACAATCGCGCCGTTGCGTACCAGGGGCTGCCCTGGGATTCGTACTGGTCGCGGATCGGGGCCTTGAAGGCGTCTTCGTCCTCCGTGCTCCAGGCCTTGCCGGCAGCCTCGATGCCGTCGCGCTTGACCGTCGCCAGCACGCTCGCCGCCTGTTCGCCGCCCATCACGCTGATGCGTGCGTTCGGCCACATCCACAGGAAGCGGGCGCCGTAGGCGCGGCCGCACATGGCGTAGTTGCCAGCGCCGAAGCTGCCGCCGATCACCACGGTGAACTTCGGCACGGACGAGCACGCCACGGCGGTGACCATCTTCGCCCCGTCCTTGGCGATGCCGGCGTTCTCGTACTTGCGGCCGACCATGAAGCCGGTGATGTTCTGCAGGAACACCAGCGGAATGCCGCGCTGGTTGCAGAGCTCGATGAAGTGCGCGCCCTTCAGTGCGCTCTCGCCGAACAGGATGCCGTTGTTGGCGACGATGCCGACCGGGTAGCCGTGCAGGTGGGCGAAGCCGGTGACCAGCGTCTTGCCGTAGCGCGCCTTGAATTCGTCCAGTTCGCTGCCGTCGGTGATGCGCGCGATGACTTCGCGGATGTCGAATGGCCGGCGCGTGTCCTTCGGCACGATGCCATACAACTCCTCGGCCGCGTACAGCGGCTCGCGCGCCTCGCGCACGGCCACCGGCAGCACCTTGCGGCGATTCAGGTGGCCGACGATGCCGCGCGCGATCTCCAGCGCGTGGCGGTCGTCCTCGGCGAAATGGTCGGCCACGCCCGATACGCCGGTATGCACGTCGGCGCCGCCGAGCGCTTCGGCATCGACCACTTCGCCGGTCGCCGCCTTCACCAAGGGCGGACCACCGAGGAAGATCGTGCCCTGTTCCTTGACGATGATCGACTCGTCGCACATCGCCGGCACGTAGGCGCCGCCCGCGGTGCAGCTGCCCATCACCACCGCGATCTGCGGGATGTTCTCCGCGCTCAGTCGCGCCTGGTTGTAGAAGATGCGGCCGAAGTGCTCGCGGTCGGGGAACACCTCGTCCTGCAGCGGCAGGAAGGCGCCGCCGGAATCGACCAGGTAGACGCAGGGCAGCCGGTTCTCGCGCGCGATCTCCTGCGCGCGCAGGTGCTTCTTCACCGTCATCGGGAAATAGGTGCCGCCCTTGACGGTGGCGTCGTTGGCGACGATCACCACCTCGTTGCCCATCACCCGGCCGATGCCGCAGACCATGCCGGCGGCCGGCGCGGCGCCGTCGTACATGTCCTCGGCGGCCAGCGGCGCAATTTCGAGGAAGGGCGAGCCGGGGTCGAGCAGGGCGGTGATGCGGTCGCGCGCCAGCAGCTTGCCGCGCTCGGTGTGCTTGTTGCGCGCCTTCTCGCCGCCGCCGTCGGCCGCATGCGCCAGGCGGCGGTCGAGTTCCTGCACCAGCACGCGATGGTAGGCCGCGTTGGCGATGAAATCGGGGGAGCGCGGATCGAGTTGCGAGGCGATGGCGGGCATGCGGCACGAGGATGCAGGAAAGGCGGCATCACACCACAAAGCCCGGCATGCGCCAAACGGCACCGCAAAAAGACGCGGCGAATCGCCTGGACGCGGCGTCTCGCCGTTCAACGGCGGGCAGCCATCGCAGCCACGCCGGAAACGACAAGGCCCGCTTGCGCGGGCCTTGTCCGATTCGCGGTGAGGCGAGTCGATTACTGCTTGGCTTCTTCAGCCTTGGCTTCGGCCTTGTCGGCGACTTCAGCGGCCTTGTCGGCGGTGGCCTGGGCGGCGTCGGCGGTGGCCGAAGCAGCGGCGGCGGTCGCGTCGGAAGCGGCGGCTTCGGTGGCGGCAGCGGCGTCGGAGGCGGCGGCCGTGGCGGCGGCGGCAGCGTCGGCGGTCGCGGCAACGGCAGCGTCGCCGGCAGCGGCAGCGGCGTCGCCGGCGGCCGAAGCGGCATCACCCGCGGCAGCAGCGGCCTGGTCGGCGGAAGCGGCAGCGTCGGCAGCGGCGGCGTCGGTGTTCTCGCTCTTGGTGCAGGCGCTCAGGGCCAGAACGGCGGCGGCCAGCAGGACGGTGGTCTTGATCTTCATGTGGATCCCCAAATCGGTGTGTGGAAGAAGATGGTGCCGGGTGGGCGTCCGTCCGTCCTCGAAACGAGGCGAACCGGGAGGCCTGGACCCGGATACAGAAAAAGCCGCCAGCGAGCTGGCGGCTTCCTCAGTGTAACGCCAAACAAGGCGCCTACCAGCAGATTACTGCTGGGTGGCTTCCTTGGCAGCGTCGGTCGCGGCTTCGGCGGTGTCGGCAGCCTGGGCAGCGGCGTCGGCAGCAGCGTCAGCGGCTTCCGTCGTGGTGGCGGCAGCAGCGTCGGTCGCGGCGGTGGCGGCGGCGTCGGCGGCGGTGGCAGCGGCGTCGGCCGACTGCTGGGCGGCGTCGGCGGTCACTTCGCCAGCGGCAGCGGCGGCGTCAGCGGCAGCCTGGGCTTCGGTCGCGGTCGCAGCGGCGTCAGCAGCGGCGTCGGCGGCCTGGTCCTGGTTCGAGCACGCAGCCAGGGCGAAACCCAGAGCCAGCGCGATCAGAGCCTTGTTCATGGTCATCGTTGCATTTCCTCGTCGTTAGTTAGGCAACGCGCAATTGCGCGCCTGCAACATGATGACAAGCCCATTACGGCTGTCAAGCGGTTGGCCGGTTATCTTTGTCAATCCGTTGTTAAACCTTATGGGGCGGGCGAAAGCGGATGCTCGCGCCGCCCGGAACTGCGCAAAAAAGTCAGACGACTTCCACCGCGATGGCGGTGGCTTCGCCGCCGCCGATGCACAGCGTCGCCACGCCGCGCGTGAGGCCGCGGGTGCGCAGCGCGTTGATCAGGGTGACCACCAGGCGGGCGCCGGAGGCACCGATCGGGTGGCCCAGCGCGCAGGCACCGCCGTTGACGTTGACCTTGGCGTGCGGGATGCCGAGTTCCTTGATCGGCGCCATGGCGACGACGGCGAAGGCCTCGTTGATTTCGAACAGGTCCACCTGGTCCACCGTCCAGCCGACCTGCTTGAGCAGCTTGTCGATGGCGGCGACCGGCGCAGTGGTGAACCACTCCGGCGCCTGCGAGTAGGTGGCGTGGCCGACGATCCTGGCCAGCGGCTGCAGTCCGCGCTTCGCGGCTTCGTCGGCGCTCAGCAGCACGGTGGCGGCCGCGCCGTCGGAGATGCTGGACGAACTGGCGGCGGTGACGCTGCCGTCCTTCTTGAAGGCCGGCTTGAGCGTCGGGATCTTGGCGATGTCGGACTTGCCCGGCTGCTCGTCCGTGCTCACTTCGACCTCGCCCTTGCGGGTGGCGACCTTGACCGGGACGATTTCGCCGTCGAAAGCGCCGGACGCCTGCGCGGCCTGCGCGCGGGTGACCGACTCGATCGAGTAGGCGTCCTGCTCTTCGCGGGTGAAACCGAACTTGGCGACGGTGGCCTCGGCGAACACGCCCATCGGCTGGCTGTCGTACGGGCTGGTCAAGCCGTCCCAGGCCATGTGGTCGACCGCCTGGAAGTTGCCGTAGCGGTTGCCGGTGCGCGAGTTGGGGATCAGGTGCGGCGCATTGCTCATCGATTCCATGCCGCCGGCGATGACGACGGTGGCCGAGCCCGCCTTGATCAGGTCGTGGCCCAGCATGATGGCTTTCATGCCCGAGCCGCAGACCTTGTTGATGGTGGTGGCGCCGGCGGCGTCGGGAATGCCGGCCGCGCGCGCGGCCTGGCGGGCGGGCGCCTGGCCCAGGTTGGCCGGCAGCACGCAGCCCATGATGACCTCGGACACGTCGGCGGCCGGGACGCCCGACTGTTCCAGCGCGGCGGCGATGGCGGCGGCACCGAGCGTCGGCGTGGGGACGCCGTTGAACTGGCCGAGGAACGAACCGATGGCGGTGCGCTTGGCGGCGGCGATGACGATGTCGGACATGGAGGCTTCCCGCGAGGAGTGAGATCCCGATTATCCCGCCCCGGCATGACGCGCGGCAAATCGGCCGTTGGTACAGGGCCGCGCCGCGGCCTGGAGCGGCGTATGCTCGGTCCGGAGGGGGAGTTCATGTCACACGAATCGCCAACCGAACCCGCCACCCGCGCCTTCGTGGTGCCGTGCGTGGTGCTGGACGCGGCGGCGCCGTGGCGCTGGCTGCGCGCCGGCTGGCGTGACGTCCGCCGTGCGCCCGGACTGACGCTGCTGTTCGGCGGGGTGATCGTGCTGGTCAGCGCAGGCATGTCCTGGCTGGCTTACCTGCTGGGGCGCTTCGCGCTGCTGGCGACGCTGCTGTCGGGCTTCGTCTTCGTGGCGCCGCTGATCTGCGTGGGGCTGTATTGCGTGAGCCGGGCGCTGGAACGGGGGCGCACGCCGGCGCTGCGCGACTCCTTCGTGCTGGCGCGGCGCGTGCTGGGGCAGGCGGGCGTCTACGCGCTGGGGCAGGGCGTGATCGTCCTGCTGTGGTCGCGCGCCGGCATGATGGTCAGTTCCTTCTTCCCGTTCGATGGCAGCGACCCGGCGGCATTCCTGGAATTCCTGGCGCTCGGCTCGGCCGTGGGCGCGGTCTTCGCCGTGCTGACCTTCGCGGTCACCGCCTTCTCGTTGCCGATGATCGCCGACCGCGACGTGGACATGGTGACGGCGGCGGTGTCCAGCGTGCATGCGGTGATGCGCAACAAGCGGGTGATGGTCGTCTGGGGCCTGTTGCTGCTGGTGCTGACTGCGGTCGGTTTCGCCACGGCGCTGCTGGGCCTGGGCCTGTTGATGCCGTGGCTGGCGTACGCCAGCTGGCACGCTTACCGCGAAACGTTGGACGCGTCGGCGTGGCCGGCGCTGGAATAGGCGCGACGCGAACGCAGGGGAATCGAGCGCGCCATCGCGATCAGCGAACGAGGGGGAAATGCCCCCTGAGGAATGGCAGGGGGCGGATCAGCCCCCTTCCGGGGTGGCGAAGGCGGATCAGCCCCGCCCGTCGAACAGTTCCCGCCCGATCAGCATGCGGCGGATCTCGTTGGTGCCGGCACCGATGGCGTAGAGCTTGGCGTCGCGCAGCAGGCGGCCGGCCGGGTACTCGTTGATGTAGCCGTTGCCGCCCAGCGACTGGATCGCTTCCAGCGTCACCTGCACGGCGGCTTCCGAGGCATGCAGCAGGCAGCCGGCGGCGGCTGCCCGCGACCCCTGGCCTTCGTCGAAGCCGCGCGCCACCTGGTAGGCGAAGGCGCGGCTGGACTGCAGCGCGGTATACATGTCGGCCAGCTTGCCCTGCATCAGGCCGAAGGTGCCGATCGCCGCGTCGAACTGCTTGCGCTCGCGCACGTAGGGCAGGGTGATGTCGAGCGCGGCCTGCATCAGGCCGATCGGGCCGCCGCTCAGCACCAGCCGTTCGGTGTTGAGGCCGCTCATCAGCACGCGCACGCCCTGGTTCACCTCGCCCAGCACGTTCCCGGCGGGGATTTCGCAGTTCTCGAACACCAGTTCGCAGGTGTTGCTGCCGCGCATGCCCAGCTTGTCCAGCTTCTGCGCGGTGGAGAAGCCCTTCATGCCGCGCTCGACGATGAAGGCGGTCATGCACTTGCTGCCCGCGTCCTTGCCGGCGGTGCGCATGTAGACCAGCAGCACGTCGGCTTCCGGGCCGTTGGTGATCCACATCTTGTTGCCGTTGGCGATCCAGACGCCGTCACGCAACTCGGCGCGGCAGCTCATCGAGCCCACCACGTCGGACCCCGCACCCGGCTCGCTCATCGCCAGCGCGCCCTTCCACTCGCCGCTGCACAGCTTCGGCAGGTACTTGGCGCGCTGCGCAGCGTTGCCGTTGAGGTAGAGGTTGGACACGCACAGGTTGGAGTGCGCGCCGTAGCTCAGGCCGACCGAGCCCGAGGCGCGCGAGATCTCCTCCATCGCCACCAGATGGGCCAGGTAACCCATGCCGCTGCCGCCGAACTCCGGATCCACGGTGATGCCCAGCAGGCCCAGTTCGCCCAGCTTGGGCCACAGGTCCTGCGGGAACGCGTTGTCGTGGTCGATCTGCGCCGCACGCGGCGCGATCTCGGTCTGCGCGAACCGCTGCACGGCCTCGCGCAGCGCATCCAATTCTTCGCCCAGCGGAAACCCGCTGACGGTATCCGGTCGCATTCGGTCCTCCCTCCTCCGCGGCCCAACTTCCAGTTTTCGGTATGGCTCTTACGTCAGTGTTCGCCGCGCAGATGCCCCATGAAGCGCGGTGCGGTGCGGCCCAGCGGCAGCTTGAGCTTGCCGATCGCGCTCATGCGCGCCTCGGCGATGCGGTCCGCCGCGTACTGCGGCGCGATGTTTTCCTTCTCCGCCAGGTCGAAGATCTTGCCGACGGTGTGGTAGATGGTCCGCATCATGCGCATGGCACGTTCGCGATTGTAACCATCGATCTCCAGCGACACGTTCATCACGCCACCCGCGTTGACCGCGTAGTCCGGCGCGTAAAGGATGCCGCGCTTGGCCGCTTCCACGCCGGTGACGTGCGACATCTGGTTGTTGGCGGTGCCGCAGATGACCTTGGCCTTCAGTCGGGGCAGCGTCTGTTCGTTGATGGCGTACTCCAGCGCGCACGGGCTGAACACGTCCACCGGCAGGTCGTAGATCTCGTCCGGCTTGACCGCCTCGGCGCCGTATTCCTCCACCGCATGCTCGACCAGCGCCGGGTTGAGGTCGGTGACGAACAGCTTGGCGCCGCGCTCCTTCAGCAGCTTCACGTACTCCATGCCGATGTGGCCCAGGCCCTGCACGGCGAAGCTGTACTTGCCGATCTCCTCGTTGCCGAACTTGCGGTTCAGCGTGGCCATCAGGCCCTGCAGCGCACCGTAGGCGGTGAACGGGGCCGGGTCGCCGGAACCGCCATGCACCTGGTGCACGCCCACCACGTATTCGGTCTCGCGGTAGACGTTCTCCATGTCGTTGACGTCGGTGCCGACGTCCTCGGCGGTGATGTAGCGGCCGCCCAGCGAGTCGACGTAACGGCCGAAGCTACGGAACAGCACCTCGGTCTTGTCCACGCTGCTGTCGCCGATGATCACCGCCTTGCCGCCGCCCACGTTCAGGCCTGCAAGCGCGTTCTTGTAGGTCATCGTGCGGCTCAGGCGCAGCGCGTCGTTGAGCGCCAGCGCGCTGTCGGCGTAGGGGCGCAGGCGCACGCCGCCCAGGGCAGGGCCCAGCACGGTGCTGTGGATGGCGATGATGGCCTTCAGCCCGGCGTCCGGGTTGTGGCAGAAGACGACCTGTTCGTGGCCGGAGGTGTCGAGGGTTTCAAAGATCATGGGTGGCTCCGGTGCGCGGGTGGGGCCGGCGCGGGCTTGCCTGCTGGGCGGCTAACGGGTGGTCAGAAAAGAAAAAAGCGACGTTTCCGGATCACGCCGTGGTCGTCGCTGGCCGGCAGTTTAATCCAATCGGTCCCGGCCGAGATGACAGCCGGCGCGGGCAGCCGGGTGGCATCCGGCCTATTGCCGGAATAGAACGACCGTGCTATTCCTGTCGCCATGACCCCGCACGCCGCCACCCACAAGGGCAACGCCACCCGCGAGATGATCGTCGCGCGGGCCTATGACATCGCCGCCCGGCATGGCCTGGAAGGGCTGTCGATCGGCGAGCTGGCGACTGCCGCCGGCATGTCCAAGAGCGGGGTGTTCGCCCATTTCGGTTCCCGCGAGGACCTGCAGCTGACCGTGCTGGAGTGGACCGCCGAGCGCTACGCGCGCGCCGTGATCGCCCCCGCCGTGGTCCTGCCGCGCGGCCTGCCGCGGCTGCGGGCGATCATGGAGAACTGGTTCGGCTGGGTCTGCGACAACCCCGACGGCTGCGTGATTCTGGCCGCCGCCCATGAGTACGACGCCCGCCCGGGCCTGCTGCATGACCGGATCGTCGACTGGCTGCTGCAACTGCGCCAGCAACTGGTGAAGGCGATCGGCATGTGCATCGACACCGGCGAACTGTCGCGCGACACCGACCCGGTGCTGCTGGCGTTCGAGCTGTTCGCCATCGCCCAGGGTCTGCACGACGCCCGCCTGTACGACGCCGACCGGGCGCCGCAACTTGCCCGCCGTTCGCTGGACCGCCTGCTGGCGTCGTACGGCGCCCCCGCTGTTTCCACCCCCGCCTGAGCCACCCCGAGGTCTCCCCCATGGCCGCTGTCGCTGTCCCGCGAAATAGCACGACCGTTCGTAAATCATGGAGGCTGGCCGTGCTGAGCGCCCGCTTCGCCATTGGCAGCTGGCTGGCCCCGCGCAGCACGCTGGCCCGCGCCTTCCAGGTGTTCTGCACGCCGATGCCCGGCGCCCGCACCCGGGCGCGCCAGGCTGAGACCGGCGGCGCACGCCTCGGGGAACTGGCCTTCGGCCGCGAACGCCTGGCCACCTACACCTGGGGCGACTCGCGCCGGCAACCGACCGTGCTGCTGGTGCACGGCTGGTCCAGCTTCGGCCTGCGCTTCCTGCCGTGGGTCGAACCGCTGCGCCGTGCCGGCTATGCGGTGGTCGCGTTCGACCAGCCCGCGCACGGCCGCAGCAGCGGACGCCGCGCCACGCTGCCGATGTTCGCCCACGCCGCGCAGCGCGTGGCCGACAGCCTCGGTCCGCTGGCCGCCATCGTCGGCCATTCGCTGGGCGGTGCGGCAGCGGCGATCGCCATGGCGAACGGCCTGCAGGCCGAGCGCGTGATCCTGCTGGCGCCGGCCGCCGATCCGTTCGACGCCGCGCGCCGCTTCGGCGGCATGGTCGGGCTGGCCCAGTTCCTCAGCCGCCGCCTGTTCGACGACTACCAGGAACTCACCGCCCACGACATCCGCGACCTGCATGCGCAGGCCACCGCGCCGCAGATCGCGCGGCCCGGCCTGATCGTGCACGACCTGGAAGACACCGACGTGCCGTGGTGCGAAGGCGAACGCTACGCGCGCTACTGGCCGCAGGCCACGCTGCTCAGCACCACCGGCCTGGGCCACCATCGCGTGACCATCGCGCCGGAAACGCTGGAGGCCGCACTGCGCTTCCTGCGCGGCGAAGCCGTCGGCCAGCGCGTGGTCTCCACCCGCGAGCTGCCGTTCGGGCTGTGTTGACGCGCTACAGGCTGCGGTAGGGACGCTGGCGGATCCACAGCGTCGCCAGCCACTTTTCGCCGGCCTCGACCGGCAGGCCGGCATGCAGGCTGTCCGGGTCGGGACGGCCGTCGGCATGCAGGTTGTCGAAGACCACGGCACGGCCCGCCTTCGGCGCAATCTCCAGGCCGGCGCGCGGGAACGCCGTCGCGCCGCCCGCCGCCACCGTATTGAGGTACACGCATATCGTGCGCAGGCGGTTGCCGGCCTCGGGCCGGTCCGTTTCTGGGGAGCCCGGGGGCAGATAGTCGCGGTGCGGGCGGTACTGCTCGCCGGGCAGGTAGCGCAACACCGTCAGGCGTTCGGCATGCGCCAGCGGCACGCCGGCGGCCGCCGCCATGCGCGCCTGCACCAGCCGGATCGCCACGTCCTCGAGCATCGGATCATGGGTGGCGTCGCTGCTGGTGCGCAGTTCCACTTCGCGCGGTGCGCCGGTACGCGGATCGACCGCCCGCGAGCGTTTCAACTGCGGCAGGCTGTGCGCGATCAGCAGACGACACTCGTCCGCCGACAGCAGGCCATCGATCGTCCACACGCGCGGCGCCTCGGCGCGTTGCGTGGCGGCAGGAACCGACAGCACATCCGCGAGTTCCAGCACGCCCGGCGCGCCCGGCCAGGCAATGCCGGCATCGCCCGGCACGTCGGGCAGGGACGGGTGGCCCGCCGCTGCCAGTTGCGCGCGCAGCTGCGCGGCGGCCACGGGGTCGGGCGCCGTGCCTTCGCCGCGCGCCAGCCGTTCCGCCAGCAACCCGGCCGCGACCGCGTGGCCTGCATGCGCGGCCTGTTCGAGCAGGGCGACGCAGCGCTGCTGGTCTTCCGGCGCCGCCTTGTGGCCGAAGTACACCGCCAGCGCGAGCATGGCCGACGGGTGCCCACCGTTGGCGGCGGTCAGCAGGCGCGCCTGCATGGCGCCATCGAAGGGCAGCGCGGTAGCGCCGGCGCCCAGCCACGCCAGGTGATAGGCCGCGGCCGGGTGGTCGGCCTGTTCGGCGGCCGCCAGCCAGGCACGTGCGCGCGGGACGTCCTGTGCGGTGCCGACCCCGTGCAGCGCCATGCGCGCGGCCTCGATCGCGGACGGCGCATGGCCAGTCTCTGCGGCCTGCACATAGCGCGCAAACGCCTGCTCGTGCTCACCCTGCTGCACCAGCGCGCGCGCCTGCGCGAACATCGCGTCGCCCGTGGTGGTGGAGGTTCCGGTCTGTCCCGCATCGGTCCGCATGCGCGGATGGTAGCGGAAGCGCAGGCGATCGCCGCCGCACCGCACGCCACCGTAGGGTGTGCGGGCCGTGTCCACTGGTGTGCAATTGGTGAGGTGTGCACGCGCGAGCGGCTACAATCCCGCGTCTGTCAGCACTGCAAGTGAGTCCGCGTGAGCACACCCGCCAGCCAGTTTCCCGCCGCCCAGGCCGACGCCACGCCGCTGCGCTTCGTGACCGCCGCCAGCCTGTTCGACGGCCACGACGCCGCCATCAACATCATGCGCCGCCTGATCCAGGGCGAGGGCGCGGAAGTGGTCCACCTGGGCCACAACCGCAGCGTCGAGGACGTGGTGCGCGCCGCGTTGCAGGAGGACGCCGACGGCATTGCGCTGTCCAGCTACCAGGGCGGCCACGTCGAGTACTTCAAGTACATGGTCGACATGCTGAAGGAACGCGGCGCCGGCCATGTGCGCGTGTTCGGCGGCGGCGGCGGCACCATCACTCCGGAAGAGATCGCCGAACTGCAGGCCTACGGCGTGGAACGCATCTACCACCCCAACGACGGCATGAAGATGGGGCTGGTGGAGATGATCCAGGATGTGGTGGCGCGTGCGCAGCACGCGCGGGAATCGGGAATGGGGATTGGGGAATGGCCGTCTCACGCCAAGCCCGCTCTCCATGACGAGTCCGCCATCGGCCGCATGATGTCGGCCATCGAGGATGGCGTTTTCAATGAGCAGGAGCTGGCCAGGCTGCGCAAGCAGTGGGCCGCCGGCGGCTCCGATTCCCCATTCCCCGTTCCCCATTCCCGCACGGGCGGCACGCCCGTGATCGGCATCACCGGCACCGGCGGCGCCGGCAAGTCATCGGTCACCGACGAGCTGATGAACCGCTTTCTGTCGTGCTTCCCGCAGATGCATATCGCGGTGATCTCGGTCGATCCCACCCGTCGCCGCACCGGCGGCGCGCTGCTGGGCGACCGCATCCGCATGAACGCGCTGCGCAGCGAGCGCATCTACATGCGCTCGATGGCCACGCGCCGCCAGCACGTGGCCACCAACGCCGTGCTGAAGGACTGCATCGCCTTCCTGAAGTCGCTCGGCTTCGACCTGGTGATCGTGGAGACCGCCGGCATCGGCCAGAGCGATTCGGAGATCGTCGACCTGGTCGACTTCCCCATGTACGTGATGACCAGCGACTACGGCGCGGCCAGCCAGTTGGAGAAGATCGACATGATCGACTTCGCCGAGCTGATCGTGCTGAACAAGTACGACAAGCGCGGTGCCGAGGACGCGCTGCGCGACGTGCGCAAGCAGTGGAAACGCAACCGCGTGGCGTTCCAGACGCCCGACGCCGACGTGCCGGTCTATCCCACCATCGCCAGCCAGTTCAACGACCCCGGCGTCAGCTGGATGTTCGCCAACCTGTGCCGTCTGCTGCGCGAGAAGCTGCAGCTGCCGGCGGAGAAGTGGACGCCCGCGCTCGACACCACCCTGAAGGAACCGCGCGCCACCGTGCTGATCCCCGGCAGCCGCGTGCGCTACCTGGCCGAGATCGCCGAACAGGGCCGCGGCATCAACCGCCGCATCGAGACCGAAGCCGAAACCGCCAGCCGCGCGCAGCATTACTGGAATGCGTTGAAGGATCTCGAGGATCCGGCGTTGCCGAAGGCGTTGGAGTTGTATGCGTCAGATGCGCTCCTTCCCCTGCTTGCGGGGGAAGGTGCCCGAAGAGCCCGCCCCGTACTTGATACGGGGGCGGATGGGGGCAATCGCGGTGACGCAGGCCCCCATCCCAGCCTTCCCCCGCAGGCGGGGGAAGGGGCGGTGCACGTCGACCGCTCCCTGCTCACCCTGCGCCAGCGCTACAACGACGCCCTCCAGTCGCTGTCGTCCGAGGCGCTGAAGCTGCTGCGCGAGTGGCCTGCCCGCCACAAGGCCGTGACCGATCCGGTCAACGAATACCAGGTGCGCGGCAAGACCATCCGCATCGACAACTACACCACCTCGCTCAGCCACCAGCAGATCCCCAAGATCGCGCCGCCGCCGTACCAGGGCTGGGGTGAATTGCTGACCTTCCTGCAGAAAGAGAATCTTCCCGGCAGCTATCCGTATACCGGCGGCGTGTATCCGTACCGCCGCACCGGTGAGGATCCCATCCGCATGTTCGCCGGCGAAGGCACGCCGGAGCGCACCAACCGCCGTTTCCATTACCTCAGCGTCGGCCAGCCGGCCGCGCGCCTGTCCACCGCCTTCGACAGCGTCACGCTGTACGGCGAAGACCCGGCGCCGCGCCCGGACATCTACGGCAAGATCGGCAACTCCGGCGTCAACATCCCCACGCTGGACGACATGAAGAAGCTGTACTCCGGCTTCGACCTGTGCGCGCCCACCACCAGCGTGTCGATGACCATCAACGGCCCGGCGCCGATGATCCTGGCGATGTTCATGAACACCGCCATCGACCAGCAGGTGGAGAAGTACCTGAAGGCCGACGACGCGCGCTGGGCCGACGCGCAGAAGAAGATCGACGCCTTCTTCGCCGGCCGCGTGCGCCCGCAGTACCACGGCGAACTGCCGCCCACCAACACCGGCCTGGGCCTGGGCCTGCTGGGCATCACCGGCGACCAGCTGGTGGACGCCGAAACCTACGCCCGCATCAAGGCCGAGACCCTGGCCACCGTGCGCGGCACCGTGCAGGCCGACATCCTGAAGGAAGACCAGGCGCAGAACACCTGCATCTTCAGCACCGAGTTCGCCCTGCGCATGATGGGCGACATCCAGCAGTACTTCGTCGACCACGCGGTGCGCAACTTCTACTCGGTGAGCATCAGCGGTTACCACATCGCCGAGGCCGGGGCGAACCCGATCAGCCAGCTCGCCTTCACCCTGAGTAACGGCTTCACCATCGTCGAGTACTACCTGGCGCGCGGCATGAAGATCGACGACTTCGCGCCCAACCTGTCGTTCTTCTTCAGCAACGGCATGGACCCCGAGTACACCGTCATCGGCCGCGTCGCCCGCCGCATCTGGGCGCGTGCCATGCGCGAGCGCTACGGCGCCAACGAGCGCAGCCAGATGATGAAGTACCACATCCAGACCTCGGGCCGCTCGCTGCACGCGCAGGAGATCCAGTTCAACGACATCCGCACCACGCTGCAGGCGCTGTACGCACTGTTCGACAACTGCAACAGCCTGCACACCAACGCCTACGACGAGGCGATCACCACGCCCACCGAAGAAAGCGTGCGCCGTGCGGTCGCCATCCAGATGATCATCAACAAGGAGCTGGGGCTGAACTTCAACGAGAACCCCTGGCAGGGCAGCTTCGTGGTCGACCAGCTCACCGACATCGTGGAAGAGGCCGTCTACAAGGAATTCGAGGCGATCAGCGAACGCGGCGGCGTGCTCGGTGCCATGGACACCATGTACCAGCGCGGCAAGATCCAGGAAGAGTCGCTGTACTACGAGCACAAGAAGCACGACGGCAGCCTGCCGCTGGTGGGCGTCAACACCTTCCTGCCGCGCGAGCACGGCGGCGAGATCGCCACCGAGATCGAGCTGATCCGCTCGACCGAAGAAGAGAAGGGCCAGCAGATCGCCAACGTCCGCGCCTGGCAGGCCAGCCGCAACGCCCTGGCGCCGGAAGGCGAGACCGACCACAGCCACGCCGCCGCACTGGAAGAACACGCCGAACCCGAGGTGCACGACGGCCACGGCCTGGCCTACCTGCAGCGCACCGCCCGCGAGCGCCGCAACGTGTTCGAGGCATTGATCGAAGCGGTGAAGACGCACAGCCTGGGCCAGATCAGCCACGCGCTGTACGACGTGGGCGGCGAGTACCGGCGCAACATGTAATCGCGTCGTCCACGGCCGTGGCGGCGATCTGCAACCCGGAGGAGAACCGCCATGTCGTCCCACGAAGTCATCGCACTGGTCACCGACGCCCTGCGCGGACAACTGGCGTCGGCATTGCCGCCGGGCGCCACGGTGATCGTGGGCGCGCCGTCCTCCGACGCACCCGCGCGGGAGGGCCTGTTCGTCCACCTGCTGCGGATCGCGATGGCGAAAGCGCGACGCAACGAGGTGATGGAGCGGCGTGTGGGGGCAAGCACCTTGCTCCCGCCGCTGGAACTGGAACTGGACTACCTGATCGCCGGCCTGGGCGGCGAAGCGCTGACCGAACTGGCCATGCTGGATGCGGCGTTGGAGTCGGTCTCCGAACGCCCGATGCGCATGCACGAGACGCTGGGCGAAGGCCTGTCGCAGCCTGCGCGCTGGGCGTCGCTCGCCTCCGGATCGTTGACGGTGCGCTGGCTGTTGCTGGATGTACCGCTCGAACAGATGGCGGGCCTCTGGATCGCATGCGGATTGCGGCAGCGGCCAGGGCTGTGGGTCAGGGCCGAGGTGCAATGGCGCGCGGAGCCGCCGTCACCGGCGCCGGTCATCGGGGTCTAGTGGCGAGCGTTCCCTCTCCCCTGCGAAGGGGCGTAGACCTGCCTGCACGGTATCGCCCTGATCGCCCGTGCCGTCATCCCCGCGCACTCGTCCTGAGCATCTTTGCCGTCATCCCCGCGAAGGCGGGGATCCAGCGCCTTCGGTGCATTGAAGCCACGTCACTGGGCCCCCGCCTGCGCGGGGGTGACGGGTGCGCGATGAATCGGTAGTTCCCTCTCCCTGCGAAGCGGGGAGAGGGTGCCAAAGGCGGGTGAGGGGCGAACGGAGAAGCGGACGTGTCGGCGCCCGGCGACTCACCGCGCTCTGCCCCTCATCCGCCCTCCGGGCACCTTCTCCCCGCTGTCGCTGGGAGAAGGAAAAGCGTCGGCGCGTCGCTGCTAAGTCTTGCCGCGAGCAGCTGTCTCACCGCGAATGGATTTCCCCTCTCCCTGCGCAGCGGGGAGAGCAACTGTCTTGATTCAGGCTGTTTGGGAGGCGTTGAGATGGTCCCGCATGCGGGCGTTGAGGATGACCAGCAGTTTGCGCATGGATGCCACCAGGGCCACC
>NZ_JAKZBW010000022.1:0-72047 GCF_022539275.1 Pseudoxanthomonas sp. LH2527
TCAAGAAGGCGGGCGCCTTGGTGGCCGGCGCGGGCGCGGGTTTCTTGGCGACTGCGGGCTTGGTCACCTTGGCGACCGCCTTCTTGACCGGCGCTGCCTTCTTGGCCACGGGCTTGGGCACGGGCTTCTTCGCCGGGGCCGCCTTCTTGGCCGGAGCGGCCTTCTTGGCAGCCGGCTTCTTGGCGACAGGCTTGGGGGCCGCTTTCTTCGCGACCGGCTTGGGGGCCGGCTTCTTGGCGACAGCCTTCTTCACGACAGGCTTCTTGGCGACGGTCTGAGCGGGTTTCTTGGCGGCCTTGGCGGCCTTCTTCGCAGGTTTCTTTGCAGCCACGAACAGCGCTTCCTTGTTCTTCCCGAGCATCGGGAAAGCGCGCTTTTATAGCCTACCCAGCGGGCAGCGGCAACCCGACGCGGTATCATCGGGCCATGCTCGCCCGCCTGCTCATCCTGCTGCTGAAGGGCTACAAGCGCTTCATCAGTCCTATGCTAGGGCCGCGCTGCCGCTTCGTCCCGTCGTGCTCGGAGTACGCCATGGAGGCGATCGGCCGCTTCGGCCCGGTCAAGGGCGGCTGGCTGGCGCTTCGCCGGATCGGCCGCTGCCATCCCCTGAACCCCGGCGGATACGATCCGGTGCCGCCCTGCGGCCACGCGCACCCCTCCCCTTCTTGTCCCTCCAGGAACCCCTGATGCCCGCCACCGTCATCGTCAACGCCCGTCTGGTCAATGAAGGCCGCGTCACCGAAGGTGACCTGCGCATCGAGGACGGCCGCATCGCCCGCATCGCCGCCGAGATCCGGCCGCAGGGCGACGACCTCGTGATCGACGCCGCCGGTCGGCTGCTGCTGCCCGGGATGATCGACGACCAGGTGCACTTCCGCGAACCGGGCATGCCGCACAAGGGCGACATGGCGACCGAGTCGGCGGCGGCCGTGGCCGGTGGCCTGACCACCTTCATGGACATGCCCAACACCAGCCCGCCCACGCTCGACGCCGCGGCGCTGGAAGACAAGTACCAGCGCGCCAAGGGCCGCGCCTGGGGCAACTACGGCTTCTACATGGGCGCGAGCAACGACAACCTGGAGGCGATCCGCACGCTGGACCCGAAGACCGCGCCGGGCATCAAGGTGTTCATGGGCGCCTCCACCGGCAACATGCTGGTCGACAATCCGGACACGCTGGACGCGATCTTCCGCGAAGCGCCCACGCCCATCATCACCCACTGCGAGGACACGCCGACCATCGACGCCAACCTGGCGGCGTTCCAGGCGAAGTACGGCGACGCCCTGTCGGCCGAACACCACCCCGACATCCGCAGCCGCGAGGCCTGCATCAAGTCCACCCGGCTGGCGATGTCGCTAGCGCGCAAGCACGGCACCCGCCTGCACGTGCTGCACATCTCCACCGCCGACGAACTGGCGCTGTTCACCCCCGGCCCGCTGGTGCACGCGGATGGCGCGCGCAAGCAGATCACCGCCGAAACCTGCATCCACTTCCTGCGCTTCGACCGCGCCGACTACGCCGCACTCGGCAACCTGATCAAGTGCAACCCGGCCATCAAGGACGCCAGCGACCGCGAGGCGCTGATCCGCGCGCTGGTGGACGACGTGATCGACGTGCTGGCAACCGACCACGCGCCGCACACGCTGGAAGAGAAGGAAAAGCCGTACGTGCAGGCGCCCTCCGGCCTGCCGCTGGTGCAGTACGCGCTGGTCGCCGCGCTGGAGCTGGTGCACGAAGGCCGCATGGACGTGACCCGCGTGGTGCAGAAGTTCGCCCATGCGCCCGCGCAACTGTTCGACGTGAAGGAGCGCGGCTACCTGCGCGAAGGCTACTTCGCCGACCTGGTGCTGATCGACGACGAGCCGTTCACCGTGAAGCGCGAGGACGTGCTGTCCAAGGTCGGCTGGTCGCCGTTTGAAGGCCGCACGTTCCGCTCGCGCATCGGCGCCACCTGGGTCAATGGCCGCATGGTCTGGAATGGCGAACACCTGGTCGGCACCCCCAATGGGCAGCGCCTGGAGTTCGCACGTTGAAGCTGGTGGCGGCGGCGCTATTCGCCGCGGTATGTGCCGGATGGATTCCGCTGGTCGCCGCGCAGGATGCCGCATCGACAGCGCCGGTTTCGCAGGAAGAGCGCGTGGTGTTCCCGGCGAGCGTGTCGCAGGGCGCGCTGGTGTTCGGCAAGGTGCCGCCGGGCAGCCAGGTGCGTTACCGCGACCGCCTGCTGCGCAGCACCGGTTACGGCACCGTCGTGCTCGGCGTGGGCCGCGATGAAACGGGCCCGCTGACCGTGGACGTCACCACGCCGTCAGGCCGCACGGAATCGGTCGTCGTCGCGGTAACCCCACGCGACTGGCCGCTGGAACGCATCAACGGCGTGCCGCCGAAAACGGTCGACCCGCCCCCGGAGATCGCCGCACGCATCCAGCGCGAGCAGGCGCTGGTCACCGCCGCGCGCGTCCGCGACGATGATCGCGCCGACTTCGCCCTGCCGTTCCAGTGGCCGGTGCAGGGCCGCATCAGCGGCCGCTTCGGCAATGGCCGCATCTACAACGGCAAGCCCGGCGCCGGCCACTCGGGCATGGACATTGCGGCGCCGACCGGCACCCCGATCAAGGCGCCCGCGGGCGGCATCGTGACCTTCGCGGCGCCCGGCCTGTATCTCACCGGCGGCACCGTACTGCTCGACCACGGCCACGGCGTCAGTTCCAACTTCCTGCACCTGTCGCGCATCGACGTGAAGGTCGGCGACCGCATCGAGCCGGGACAGGTGATCGGCGCCGTCGGCGCGACCGGGCGCGCGACGGGGCCACATCTGCATTGGGGGATGAACTGGTTCGACGTCCGAATCGACCCCCTGCTCGTCCTCGAACGCGGCCAGTAACCGCCCATCGTTCATCAGCCGGGCGCGTTGCGACGCGCTCTTGCGTCGAGGACGCGCAGTCTTCCCGTCATGCCAGCCCAGCCGCGACGAGGGCTCAGATCTCGGCAAAGCAACGCCTCCCGGATCGTCGTCCCAGCGAACGCTGGGACCCATTTGCTGTTGCCTGTGCGCGCTTCTGCCTCGACGCGCCGCATTACGAGCAACAGCACGAGCCAATGGGTCCCAGCCTGCGCTGGGACGACGTATCAGCCGGGCGCGTTGCGACGCGCTTGCGTCGACGATGCAAACCTTTCCCACCATCCCGACGCAGCCGCGACGATGGCTCAGATCCCGGCAAAGCAACGCCCCGGATCGTCGTCCCAGCGAACGCTGGGACCCATTTGCTGTTGCCTGTGCGCGCTTATGTCTCGACGCGCCGCATTACGAGCAACAGCACGAGCCAATGGGTCCCAGCCTGCGCTGGGACGACGTATCAGCAGGGTGCGTCGAGACGCGCTCTGTCCGACCACATACGACATCGCCGCTGACGTCCAGTTGCCGTCATCCCGGCGAAGGCCGGGACCCAGCGCCTTTGCGGTTGGCTCCTGCGATCGCGAAAGGCTCGATCTCGGCTTCCTGCCTTCGGTGCCGTCAGCCTCCTACAGACGACCCAAGTAGCGACTGGCGGGGCTGTCCGCCAGATCGCGAGGGCGGACCAGCTTGGGATTCGGCGGGCCCACCTCGGGCCAGGCCGTGCCCACTACGGCGTCCACGCTGTTGGCGGCTTTCGCATGCGGCGACTCCAGCCCCAGGCGTTCACGCAGCGCCATGATCGAAGCGTCCAGCGCGGCATCGTCCAGTTGCAGCGCGTCCACCGAATCCCAGACCGGCGCGCCGCCGGTGCCCGCATCCACCCCGACCGTGTCCTGCTCCAGAGCCTTGTGTTTCGGCTTCAGCATCTCGCGCACTTCTTCCTGCAGCTTGAGGTAATCCACCTCCGGAAACGGCAGGTCGCTCGGCTTGCCCGGCACGATGGGGCGTGCGAGCCGGCGCGCAGGCACGGTGTCCGCATCGGCGAAGGCGCGATAGGCGAATTCGCTGCACAGCATCCTGTCCGAGTCCGCGCGGATCGCATGTTCGGTGGCATGCCGGATCAGCCAGCGCAACCACACCGGCAAGTGCTGCGGCTTGCCGCGCAGAGCGACCAGCAGGCCGATCGTCACCAGGTCGTCCTGCGCGAACGTGGTGCCGATCAACGAGCGCGCATGGCGCAGCACGGCGGCGCGATCATCGGCACCCAGCGGACTGCCGTCGGCGGCCAGCGAACGATAGGCGTCGACGAACACCACCGGCCCGTCCGGGGCGAGCCGGTCGGCAAGCGGGCTTTCCTTCACCGCCGGACGGATGCTCTCGATCAGCAGGCCATCCTCGGAGACCAGCGATACGTGGCTGTAAGCGCTGTCGCCGAACCATGCGATCAGTTTGGACAGCTGGCTCTTGCCGAGCATCAGCAGCAGGTCGCCGACCTGCAACTGTTCGACCGGAAAGCGCGCGACGGCGGGCTGCGGATCCATTCATGCATCTCCTGAGGTCGGGGAAAGGTCGCCGGTGACGCGGTCGCGCCCCGCCGATTTGCTGGAGTACAACGCCACGTCCACGCGCTCCAGCAGGCGCTCGAAAGATTCGCCGGCCGCGAGCTGCGCCACGCCCAGGCTGAGGCTGGTGTCGATGACGCGACCATCGATGGTCAGGGGCCGGTTGTTCACCGCCGCGCGCAGGTGTTCCGCCACCACCAGGGCGTTGTCGAAGCTGGTGTCCGGCAGGATCACCAGCATCTCGTCGCCACCGTAGCGGCCGAGGAAATCGTGCTTGCGCAGTTTCCCGCGCGTGCGGGTGGCCACCAGCCGCAGGCTCTGGTCGCCTACCGGATGGCCATGTTCGTCGTTGATCCGCTTGAAGTGGTCGATGTCGAAGAACACCACCGACAGCGGCGTGCCCTGCGCATGCGCGACCTCCACTTCTCGCTGCAGCTGCTCGATGATCGCGGTGCGCGACAGCACGCCCGTCAGTGTGTCCTGCGCGGCCAGTTGGCTGGCGTGGTCGCGATCGCGCCGCAGCTGTTGCATGCGGTCGGCCAGGCCGACGGTGAGCACCAGGCCGGCCAGTGCGAAGCCCATCGGGAACGCATGGATCAACCAGACCGGTCCCACCCACCAGCCGAGCAGTTCGCCCACGCGTGCGGCGGTCAGCAGCATCATCGGCAGCCACGAGAGCAGCAGGAAGAAGGCGGGCCGCTGCCGCCGCAGCGTGCCGTTTATGGCGGCCAGCAGCACGGCGGCCGTGGCGACCAGCAGCACGCCATTGCCGAGCCGCGGCACCCAGGTGTGGGTGGTGGCCAGCGACGCGAGGATCAGGCCGCCCAGCACCAGGTTGCAGGCCCGCATCAGCCACAAGATGCGGGGCCCGTTCCGCGCAAGTTCCAGGTAGAACGCCAGGAAGGTGTTGCTGGCGATCACCGACAGCATGCCCGCCACGCGCGCCATGCGTGGGTCCGAACCCAGCACGTGGCCGAAGACGTCGACGCTGCGCAACTCGCCGCCGGCCAGTGCCAGGAACAGCGCCTGCGACAACAGGGTCAGCGCAAGGAAGCCGTAACTGCGCTCGCCCAGCCCGATGCAGAAGCCCAGCGCCAGTACCGTCAGCACGCCCATCGCACCCAGCACCATCGCGCGCCAGGTGACGTGTTCCAGGTCCTGCCGATGGACCGACCGCAACGGCTCGATGGACAACGGCATGGGCGTGCCGCCTACCGATTGCACGCGCAGGTAGAGTGGCTGCCCGGCACGCACGCCGTCAGGCAACGGGAACGCCAATGCGCGCGCCGAGAACGCCAGGTCGGCATCGTCGCCGAACAGGCTCCGCGTCAGCGGCGGCCGGTCGCCGGGCCACAGGGTGATGCGGTTCTGGTACGGCGCGCGCACCACCAGGTGCGGCTGCAGGCCGGCATCCACATCCACCGGGCTGACCACGCGCCACCAGCGCGGTTCGGTCACGGACTCGAAGATCAGACCGTCGCGGGCGGGTACGAAGCGCCCGTCGAGCGCGCCGGACACGACCTCGCGCGCGGGCGCGTCGTCCGCGAGCCGGGACACGTTGAGAGTCTGTGCAGTGGCAGGCAGTGCCGCTACGCTCAGCCAGAGCCAGAGCCAGAGCCAGAGCAGCAGGCGGCGTGCCGGGCGCCGTGGATTCCCCATATCCATTCCGCCGTACCGTCAGCGACGGAGCATAGCGCGGATAGCGGGTAAATGTGACTCGAGGGTGGGGCCGGCCGGCGGCTCAGTCGTTGCTGCCGCTCACCCGGGCCACGGCATCGTGCGGATGCAGGCTTTCGTAGTGCGCCACGGTGGCGTCGTAGCGGGCCACGCGGGCATCGCCGGAAAGGACGGATGCCACGCGGCGGGCGGCGTCCTCGCAGAACATCAGGTTCTCGGCGTTGAGGCGGGCGAAGGCCTGTTCGTCGACGCGCTTGACCGCGGTCTGCACCGGCGTGCCGAGTGCGGCTTCGATGGCATCCACCAGCGCCACCAGCGGCAGTTCGTCGAACTGCGGCCGCAGTTCCACCCGCACGCTGGCGCGGCTGCGCTGGGCATGCGGGGTGGCGGCCAGGCCGCGCTCGGAGGCCAGCCAGTCGTGTACGGCCGTGACCGACACGCCCTGCTCGGTGGCGAAATCGCCGGCGAAGCGCTCGGCATTGGCCTGCCGCGACAGTGCCGCGGAGGCCGGGCACGTGCTGGAGTACTCGACCGAGAACGCCAGCGCCAGATGGAGATGGCCGTCGACCAGCGTGGCGTCGATCTCGACCGGATAGCGCTTCCAGCCGGCGTAATCGCTCTCCAGCGCCTTGCGCTGCAGGAGGGCGTCGTAGCGGATCTTCAGGCGCGCGCTCGTTGCCAGTCCGGCCTGCGACGCCACGCTGTCCTGCAGCACGTGCCGCAGTCCGGCGGGTGTGATCGCCTCACGCGCCAGCCCGTCCTGCAATTGCAGGTACAGGCGCGACATGTGGATGCCGCGGGCATCGGCGTTGGCCAGGTTCACCGACAGGTCGATGCTGGCGGCGACCTGCAGGTGTCCGCCCTGCCCGTCGGCGACGCGCACCGGCAGCGCGATGTGTTCCATGCCCACCCAGTCCAGCGGACGGGCCAGCGGCACGCGTTGATGGGCGACATCGGGAAGGTCAGCGCGGGGCACCGCAGGCAGCGAGGGCGACATGGTCATGCACGGGGGAGTGGGTGCCGCGCATTGTACGCCCTGCCCCGAATCCCCAGATGAAACAGTCCGTTACGACGCTTTTCCGCGGCTATCGCGGCGATATGCGGCGCCTTCAGTCGCCGCGGGCGGCGCGCCAGCCGGCGAACAGCAAGACGGGACGCGACGGCAACGCCGCCGGCACGCCGTGCCTGGCCAGGCGCGTCACCCTTCCCCGCATGTAGGCGGCGAGGACGCGACGTTCGCGCGCGCCTTCGCGCCGTCCGCCCCATCGCCGCAGCAGGTCCGTCGCCCAGGTGCGCACCGCTGCCACGTCGTCCGGCTGGCGGAAGGCGGTCGGCACGGCGGACGCGCCCAGATCGGCCAGACGAGCCGCCAGCACCTGTGCAACGACCGCATCCGTCGTGGGCGCACGTCCCAGCACTTCGGCCTCCACTGCGGCGACAGCCGCGGCATAGCCCGCCAGCGCGGCGAAGGCCGCTTCGCCCGACGGCGGGGTTTCACGCGCGGCCACCAGCGCGGGCAACGCATCACCCAGTGCAGACCACGCGGCACGCACCGGCTCCAGCCGCCGGCCCAGCGGGTGGCGCGAACGCTGCGCGCTCCAGCCCCGCAGCTCCTCGCTCCACCACGCCAGCTTGGCGTCGGCGGGCATCGGGTCGCCGCTGACGTTCAGTACGTCATCGAACTCCTGCAGCAGCGCGAACCACGCCACGGCGGTGTCCCGGCGCGCGGGCGCGACGAACACCTCGGCCACCGACCACTCGGGCCAACGTGCACGCCATTTGTCGAGAAAGCTGTCGAGGGCGGCGGAGTCGGACATCGGAGTGTTGGCGGGGCGGGAGACGTGTGGGAGCGACGTAAGTCGCGATGGAAGTCGATAACGTGGATAGCAATGACGCGAGACAGGCTATCCCGCCACATCAATCGCGACTTACGTCGCTCCCACGCTGGATCCTGTCGAGGGCCAAGCCGTCGTCTGGGTCAGTTCCGCCGGCCATTCCGCCAGGACATCCGCACCCCATTCCGTCGGCTCCTCATGCGCCTGCCGGTACCCCCACAACGCAGCGATCGACGGCATGCCGGCCGCACGGGCGGCCTGGATGTCGCGCTCGTCGTCGCCCACGTACACGCAGTCGGCGATGGCGATGCCAATGCGCTCGGCGGCGACCTTCAGCGGCAAGGGATGCGGCTTCTTCTCGGCCAGCGTGTCGCCGCCGATCAGCACGGCGCAGCGGGTGTCCCAGCCGAGTTGCGGCAGGATGTCGCGCGCCAGGTATTCCGGCTTGTTGGTGACGATGCCCCAGGTGCTGCCCGCCGCCTCCAGCGCGTCGAGCATCTCCGCCACGCCGTCGAACAGCACGCTGTGGCGACCGAGTTCTTCCTGGTAGATCGCCAGGAACTCCGGCACCAGCGCTTCGCGAGGGGCTTGCTCCATCGCCGGAAACGCGGCGGCCAGCATCGCGCGTGCGCCCTTCGACACATGCGGGCGCAATACGTCCAGCGTCATCGGGCCGAGATCGCGCGAGGCGCGCATGCGGTTGGCGGTGGCCAGCATGTCCGGCGCGCTGTCCAGCAGCGTGCCGTCCAGGTCGAACAACGCGGCGCGCGGAAAGCCCGACGCCGTCACGGCTTCACCGCGCTGGCGAGATAGTTCACGTCGGTGCGCGAGGTCAGCCGCGCGCGCTGCCGCCACGGCTCGTAGGCCAGGCCAGTCACGTCCTGCAGCTGGAAGCCGGCGTCGCGCAGCCAGGCGGCCAGTTCCGACGGCCGGATGAATTCCTTGTAGTGGTGCGTGCCTTTCGGCAGCAGCCGCGCGATGTATTCGGCACCGACGATCGCCAGTGCGAACGCCGCCGGCGTGCGGTTGAGCGTGGACAGGAACAGCTGGCCACCCGGCTTCAGCAGCGCGTGGCAGGCGCGGATGATCGAGGCCGGATCGGGCACGTGCTCCAGCATCTCCATGCAGGTGACCACGTCGAAGCTGCCCGGCCGCTCTTCGGCCAGCGATTCGACCGAGCGCAGCTGGTAGTCCACCTGCACGCCCGATTCCAGCTTGTGCAACCGCGCCATCTTCACCAGTTCCGGCGCCAGGTCGATCGCGGTGACCTGCGCCCCCTCGCGTGCCAGCGCCTCGCTCAGCAGGCCGCCGCCACAGCCTACGTCCAGCGCCGCCGCGCCCGGCAGGCGGACCCGGTCGCGCACGTACTGCAGGCGGACCGGATTCAGCACATGCAGCGCCTTCTGCGGGCCATCGGGGTCCCACCAGCGGTTGGCCAGCGCGCCGAACTTGTCCAGTTCGGCCTGGTTGAAGTTGTCGTCGAGGGGGGAGGTCTGGGTCGTCATGGCGTCATTGTCTCAGATCGTCATTCCCGCGTAGGCGGGAACCCAGTGACTTCCGTCCAGTTCCACGCCTGACCCACAAGGCCCTGGGTTCCCGCCTTCGTGGGAATGACGGCTCAATCAGGACAGCCGAATGCCCGCAATCCGCTCGCGCCACTGCCGCGCATTGGCGATGACGCCGTCGATGTCGATGTCGACCAGCACGCGCTGGCGCAGCTTGGCCTTGCCGGCGATCCACACGTCGCTGACCTGCTGGCGACCGGTGGCATAGATCAGCTGCGACACCACATGGTGCAGCGGTTGCGTCTCCAGTGCCGACAGGTCCACGCAGACCAGGTCGGCGTGCTTGCCCGGCTCGATGGAGCCGATGCGGTCGTCGAAACCGATCGCCTTCGCGCCGCCCAGCGTGGCTGCACGCAGCGCGCTGAAGGCATCCAGAGCGGCGGCATCCTGCGCCACCGCCTTGGCCAGCAGCGCGGCGGTGCGCGTCTCGCTGAACATGTCCAGGTCGTTGTTGCTGGCGCAGCCGTCGGTACCGACCGCCAGCGTCACGCCCGCGCGCTCCAGCGCACAGGCCGGGCAGAAGCCGGACGCCAGCTTGAGGTTGGATTCCGGGCAGTGCACCACGCTGACGCCGCGTTCGGCGCAGAGATGGATCTCCGCCTCGGTCAGCTGGGTCATGTGGATGGCGATCAGGCGGTCGTTGAACAGGCCCAGCCGGTCCAGTCGCGCGATCGGGCGCTGTCCGTGCTTCTCCAGCGACTGTTCCACTTCCTGCGCGGTCTCGTGCAGGTGCAGGTGCACCGGCACGTCGAGCTGGTCGGACAGCATGCGCACGCGTTCGAAATTGGCGTCGTTGACCGTGTAAGGCGCGTGCGGGGCGAAGGCGGTGGCGATCAGCGCATCGTCGCGCCATTGATCGTGCACTTCGCCGGCCTTCTCGAAATACTCGTCGTCCGAAGCGGCCCACGCGGTCGGGAAGTCGATCACCGGCAGGCCGACGCGCGCGCGGAAGCCGTGCCGCTTGTAGGTCGCCGCCTGCACGTCGGGGAAGAAGTAGTTTTCGTTGACGCAGGTGGTGCCGCCGCGCAGCATCTCGGCGATCGCCAGGGTGATGCCGTCGGCGACGAAGTCCGGCCCGATCACCGCCGCTTCGATCGGCCAGATGTGTTCCTGCAGCCAGACTTTCAGCGGCAGGTCGTCGGCCACGCCGCGCAGCAGGGTCATCGGGTTGTGCGTGTGCGCGTTGACCATGCCCGGGATCAGCGCCGCCTCCGGTCGCGACACGGTCTCGCGCGGGGCGAAGCGCGTGCGCGCTTCGGCCACCGGCAGGATGGCGACGATGCGGCCGCCGGTGATGGCCACCGCATGCTGCTCCAGCACCACGCCGTGCGGGACGACGGGCACCACGTAACCGGCTTCGATCAACAGGTCGCAGGGGTCAGGCGGGCTGTGGCTCATGGGTGCTCAGATTCCGAAGCCCAGGGTGTAGGTGATGCCGAAGGCGCCGGCGCCGAACAGCAGCCAGCACAGCAGCATCAGTGCCAGCGCCCGCCCGTAGCCGAGCCGCGGCACCTGCGGGAACAGCCGCGGCAGGGTGGCGTTCCAGCACAGCATCACGCCCAGCCCGGCCAGCAGAACGCCGGCCGCCCAGACGCCCAGGTAAAGCGCGAGCTGTTCCATCACTTGACGCGGCTGACGTATTCGCCGGTACGCGTGTCGACCTTGATCACTTCATCCTGGCCGACGAACAGCGGCACGCGCACCACCGCGCCGGTTTCCAGCGTGGCCGGCTTGCCGCCGGTGCCGGCGGTGTCGCCCTTCACGCCCGGGTCGGTCTCGGTGATCTGCAGCTCGACGAAATTCGGCGGGGTCACCTGGATCGGGTTGCCGTTCCACAGCGTCACCACGCAGTCTTCCTCGCCCTTCAGCCACTTCTCGGCGCCGCCCATGCCGGCCTTGTCGGCCTGCACCTGCTCGAAGGTCTCCTGCTGCATGAAGTGCCAGTACTCGCCATCGGAATAGAGGTACTGCATGTCGGTGTCCACCACGTCCGCCGCCTCGACCGAGTCG
The DNA here is from genome assembly GCF_022539275.1 of Pseudoxanthomonas sp. LH2527. NCBI lineage: Bacteria > Pseudomonadati > Pseudomonadota > Gammaproteobacteria > Lysobacterales > Lysobacteraceae > Pseudoxanthomonas > Pseudoxanthomonas sp. LH2527. The sequence continues at coordinate 11,546 of NZ_JAKZBW010000022.1, forward strand.
GTGCTCTTCATGGTGATTTCCTGCACGCGGCCGCTCTTGATGAGGCGGTACTTCACGCGGGTGAAGGCCTGGCCCTTGCCCGGCTTGACGTACTCGGTGTCGCTGATGATCGCCGGCTCGTTGTGGATCAGGATCTTCATCCCGTTCTTGACGTCGTTCATGCCGTAACTGGCCATGCTGCTGCTCCTGGAGGTAAGGCGTACCCGCCGCGCAGGGCGGCCGGCCGGATAGAATGCGGAAACCCGCCGGACCCGGCGGGTGCTTGTTTTCAGACCCGACATGATAACCGCAGCCCCCGACCCCCGACAGCCCGCCTCCCTGGCCGCACCGCGCTGGCAACAGGCCTGGCGCGACGCCGTGCGTGATCCGCGCGAGCTGCTGTCGCTGCTGGGGCTGGACGCGCTGGCCGGCCGGGTCTCCGATGAGGCCGCCGCGCAGTTCCCGCTGCGGGTGCCGCGCGGTTTCGTGGCCCGCATGCGTCATGGCGATCCGCTTGACCCGCTGCTGCGCCAGGTGCTGCCGCTGGACGACGAGATGCAGCCGGCCCCCGGCTTCGGCCTGGATGCGGTGGGCGACGGCGCCGCCCGTACCGGCACCGGCGTCCTGCAGAAATACCGCGGCCGCGCCCTGCTGGTCGCCACCGGCAGTTGCGCCATCAATTGCCGCTACTGCTTCCGCCGCCACTTTCCCTATTCGGACGAAACCGCCGCGCGCGAGGGCTGGCGCGAGGCCGTGGACCTGATCCGCGACGACGCCAGCGTGCAGGAAGTGCTGCTGTCCGGCGGCGACCCGCTGTCGCTGTCGAACAGCAAGCTCGCCGAGCTGACCGATGCCCTGGCCGGCATTCCCCACCTGCGCCGCCTGCGCATCCACAGCCGGCTGCCGGTGGTCCTGCCCGAGCGGGTGGACGACGGACTGCTGGCCTGGCTGGGCGGCCTGCCCTGGCCGGTGACGCTGGTCATCCACGCCAACCATGCCAACGAGTTCGACAGCACGGTCGACGCCGCCCTGCAGCGCCTGCGCACTGCCGGCACGCACCTGCTCAACCAGGCGGTGCTGCTGCGCGGGGTCAACGACGACGTCGACGCCCTCGCCGCGCTCAGCGAGCGGGGGTTCGCGGCGGGCGTGCTGCCCTACTACCTGCACCAGCTTGACCGGGTCGCCGGGGCCGCCCATTTCGAGGTCGACGACGCACGGGCCAAGGCGCTGCACGCGGCACTGGCCGCCCGCCTCTCCGGCTACCTGGTGCCGCGCCTGGTGCGGGAAGTCGCAGGCGACACCGGCAAGCGCCCGCTCTGACCCGCCGGCAACCGGCCATATCCGCATCTGCGACGGTTGCATTGGACTCGACTCACACGTTCGGGTATTAAACCCGCTCTCCTCGCGGACACGCTGCATGCAGATCGGCAAAGACACCACGCTTCGACTGACCCTGGTGGACGACAGCGCCGAGGACGCGGAAGCCATCGTCTCCACCCTGCGCAACGGCGGTATCGCCGTGCGTCCGCTGCGACCGCTCGACGCCGCCGAACTGGGCCAGATGGTCGCCGCCCAGCCGATGGACCTGCTGCTGGCCTCGCGTACGGCCAAGGGCATCCCGCTGGCCACCGTGCTGGGCCAGGTCGATGCCAGCGGCAAGGACATTCCGGTCATCGTGCTGGCCGATGCCATCAGCGAGGCCGACCTGCTCGCCGACCAGGCCGCCGGTGCCCGCGCGATCGCCCTGCGCGGCCGCCCGGAGCACGTGCTGACGGTCCTGCGCCGCGAATGGGCGGACCTGGACGCGCGGCGCTCGCAGCGTCGGCTGGAAGGCCAGATGCGCGAGACCGAGCGCCGCTGCGATGCGCTGATCTCGTCCTCGCGCGACCCGATCGCCTACATCCACGAGGGCATGCACATCCGGGCCAACGACGCCTACCTGGAGATGTTCGGCTTCGAGTCGTTCGAGGATGTCGAAGGCCTGTCGCTGCTGGACTTGGTGGGTCCGCAGTACGTCAACGACTTCAAGGCCCTGCTGAAGAAGCTCAGCAAGGGCGAACCGCCGCCACCGCGTTTCGAACTGGAAGCCCGCAGCATCGACGGCGACAGCTTCCCGGCCACGCTGGAGTTCGCCACCGCCACCTACGAGGGCGAGGCCTGCGTGCAGGTGGTGTTCCGCCGCCGCGAGGAGTTCGACCCCGAACTCGCCCGCGAGGTCGAGGACCTGCGCCAGCGCGACATGGTCACCGGCCTGCTCAACCGCCCCACCTTCCTGCGCGAGCTGGAAAACGCGGTGGCCCAGGTCGCGCGCGGCGAAGACCAGTACGCCCTGCTGCTGGTCGAGCCCGACCATTACCAGCGCCTGCTGTCGGAGATCGGCATCGACTCGGCCGACGCGCTGGCCGCGGCACTGGCGGCGCGCCTGTCGGAGAAGCTGGACGCAGGCACCATCGCCGCGCGTTTCGGCGAGCGCACCTTCGCGGTCCTGCTGCGCGGCAACCATGCGCAGACCGCGGCACTGGCCGAGAAACTGCGGGCGTCCTACGCCTCGCATGTGTTCAACGTGGGCGAGCGCTCCGCGTCGGTCACCACCAGCATCGGCGGCGTGCAGATCGGCGAGAAGATCGCCAGCGTCGGCCCGGTGCTGACGCGCGCGACGGATGGGCTGCAGACGGCCACCAACCTCGGCGGCAACCGCATCGAGATCTTCGACCCCGGCGCAGTGGACCGCGCCGAGGAAGAGCGCGTGCAGAACTGGATCCAGCGCCTGCAGTCGGCCTTGCAGGACGGCAGCTTCCGCCTGCATTACCAGCCGGTGGTCAGCCTGCAGGGCGAGCCGGGCGAAGTGTACGAAGCGCTGCTGCGGCTGGAGTCCAACGGCGAAATCGTGCAGCCGCAGTCCTTCATCGGCATCGCCGAGGACAACGGCCTGCTCGATGCGATCGACCGCTGGGTGGTCAACCGCGCCATCGAGGTGCTGGCCGAGCGCAAGCGCGCCGGTCACGACACGCGCATGGTGGTGAAGGTCAGCCCGGCCTCCTTCGCCGACAACCGCCTGCTCGACGTGATCGCCAAGCAACTGGCCGCGCACGACGTGCCGGGCGACCGCCTGTGGCTGCAGACCCCGGAAGCCAAGGTGTTCACGCACCTGCGGCAGGCGCAGGCGTTCCAGTCCGCAGCGGCCAAGCTCGGCTGCCAGGTGGGCCTGGAGCATTTCGGCGCCGGCCTGGATTCGTTCCAACTGCTGTCGCACTTCCAGCCGACCTTCCTCAAGATCGACCGCGTCTTCAGCGAGGACCTCGGCAAGAACACCGAGCACCAGCAGAAGATCCGCGAGATCTCCGAGCGCGCGCAGGCACTGGGCATCCTGACAGTGGCCGAACACGTGCAGGACGCAGCGACCATGGCGTTCCTGTTCACCGCCAGCCTGGACTACGTGGAAGGCAACTTCCTGGCCGCCCCCGGTCCGGCGATGAACTACGACTTCAGCTGATCGGGCTGTCCTTCCCCGCTGGCGCGGACAACTACGGTCGACCTGTCGGATGGGCAGATGCACTCCCTCTCCCTGCGTAGCGGGGAGAAGGAAAAGCGTCGGTGCCTCACCCCAACCCCTCTCCCGCCGGCAGAGGGGCTCGAAGCGCCAGCGGGTGTAGCGTGCGCCACGCGCACGACACATGAACCTCTCACCGCGCGTCGTGCGCACAGCGCACGCTACGTTCCCTTCTTCCCGCTAGACGGAGTGCCGAGGGCGGATGAGGGGCGAACGGAGTGGGGACCATTCCGCGGGTGCATTAGCGCTGCGCGCTGCCCCTCATCCGCCCGCTGGGCACCTTCTCCCCGCTTTCGCAGGGAGAAGGAAACGCGGCGATGCGTGGCGACTGAATCCCCTAGCCGGTGAACTTCTCCGCGCGCGGGCAAGGAACATCGAAGCAACAGCCTGCTCTGTTCACTCCTTTCTCTCCGCTCACGCAGGGAGAAGGGACAGAAAAAACCCGCCTTCCGGCGGGTTTTCTGTTCAGCGCGGCGATCTTGCGATCAGGCGAAGGTCCCCTGCTGCGCACGCAGGGCGGCGATACGATCTTCCAGCGGCGGGTGGCTGAGGAACAGCTTCTTCATGCCCTGGCCGATGCCGCCGGCGATGCCGAAGGCCTCGACCTGCGCCGGCAGCGTGCTCGGGCGTTGCTGCTGGCCCAGGCGCTCGAGCGCGGCGATCATCTTCTGTCGGCCCGCCAGCGTGGCGCCGCCATGGTCGGCACGGAATTCGCGGCGGCGCGAGAACCACATGGCGATCATCGTGGCGAACAGGCCGAACACCACTTCCAGCACCATCACGATGATGTAGTAGCCGAAGCCGCGCCCGCCGCCCTCGCGGTTGCCCGACAGGAAGCCGTCGACGATGCCGCCGACCACGCGCGCCAGCACGATCACGAAGGTGTTCAGCACGCCCTGCAGCAGCGCCATGGTGACCATGTCGCCATTGGCGACGTGGGCGACCTCATGGCCCAGCACGGCTTCGGCCTCGTCCTGGTTCATCTGCCGCAGCAGGCCGGTGGACACCGCCACCAGCGCATTGTTGCGGTTGGCGCCGGTGGCGAAGGCGTTGATCTCGGGGGCGTCATAGACGGCAACTTCCGGCATGCCGATGCCGGCGGCCTGCGCCTGGCGCTGGACGGTGGCCACCAGCCAGCGCTCGGTATCGTTGCGCGGCTGCTCGATCACCACTGCGCCGGTGGCGCGCTTGGCCATCCATTTCGAGGTCAGCAGCGAGATCAGCGAGCCGCCGAAACCGAAGATCGCCGCGAACACCAGCAGGCCGCCCATCTGGTTCGGGTTGACCCCCAGGATGGACATGACGATGCCGGCCAGCACGAGCACCGCGAAATTGGTGGCCAGGAACAATGCAACACGGGTAAACACGGTTCGGATCTCCAAGGGTCGTGCATGAGCGAACGGCAACGACGCAAAATTGCGGCTGTACCGCTGCGAATTCAAGCGACTTGCTGACTGTACGGTTCAGCTTCCGGTAGTGTCTGACGAATGACCGAACGCGATCCCTCCACGCCCTACCGCGGCCGCTTCGCCCCGTCGCCCACCGGCGCGCTGCATTTCGGCTCGTTGCTGGCCGCGCTGGGCAGTTGGCTGCTGACGCGCCATCACGATGGCCACTGGCTGGTGCGAGTGGAGGACCTCGACCCGCCCCGCGAGGTGCCCGGCGCCGCCCAGCGGCAGCTCGCCACGCTGGCCGCGTTCGGCCTGGTGTCCGACGAACCGGTGGTCTGGCAGAGCGGGCGTCATCCGCTGTATGCCGACGCGCTGTCGCAGCTGCTGGCCGACGGCAGCGCGTTCGAGTGCCGCTGCAGCCGCACCGACCTGGCGGCCAGCGGCGGCATCCATCGCAGGTGCGTCGCGCACGATCCCGCGCGGCCGCCCGCCGTCCGCCTGCGCGTGGTCGACGACACGACGGTGGCCTTCCAGGACGGCCTGCAGGGTGAGGTGAAGCAACAGGTGGACCGCGACGTGGGCGATGTGGTCCTGCGCCGTGCCGACGGATTCTGGGCCTACCAACTCGCGGTGGTCGTCGACGACGCGGCGCAGGGCATCACGCATGTGGTGCGCGGGGCCGACCTGCTCGATTCGACGCCGCGGCAGATCCTGCTGCAGCGCGCGCTCGGCCTGCCCACGCCCGCGTACCTGCACCTGCCGCTCATCGTGGATGCCGAAGGCCACAAGCTGTCGAAATCGATGGCGGCCCTGCCCGTCGACGACGACGCCCCGCTGCCCGCCCTTCGGGCCGCGTGGCAACTGCTGGGCCAGCCGCCGACGGCGCTCGACGGTGCGCGGACGGCGGCCGTCGCCCTGCAGCTCGCCCGGCGCGAATTCCGCCCCGATCGCCTGCCAAAAGTGACATCACTGACGTTCGCTGCACCGCACAACAATCATGTCGCAGGCGCTGTCTAGAATCGGATGGCCGTCGGCTTGCGGCGGTCCAAGGAGATTCCCCACATGACATCGCGCGTCGCCCTGGTCACCGGCGGCACCGGAGGTATCGGTACCGCCATCTGCAAGAAGCTGGCCGACATGGGCCACAAGGTCGCCACCAACTACCGCAACGAGGAAAAGGCGCGCGCGTGGCAGGCGCAGATGAAGGCCGACGGCTACGACTTCGCGCTGGTCAAGGGCGATGTGACCTCGCCCGACGAAGCGCAGGCGATGGTCAAGGAAGTCGAGCAGACGCTCGGCCCGGTCGAAGTGCTGATCAACAACGCCGGCATCACCCGCGACGGCACGTTCCACAAGATGTCCTCCGGACAGTGGGGCGACGTGATCAACACCAACCTCAACTCGGTGTTCAACGTCACCCGCCCGGTGATCGAAGGCATGCGCGACCGCAAGTGGGGCCGCATCATCCAGATCAGTTCGATCAACGGCCTGAAGGGCCAGTACGGCCAGGCCAACTACGCCGCCGCCAAGGCCGGCATGCATGGCTTCACCATTTCGCTGGCCCGCGAGAACGCCAAGCTCGGCATCACCGTCAACACCGTGTCGCCCGGCTACGTGGCCACCGACATGGTGATGGCGGTGCCGGAAGAGGTGCGCGCCAAGATCGCCGCGGACATCCCCACCGGCCGCCTCGGCAAGCCCGAGGAGATCGCCTACGCGGTGGCGTTCTTGGTCGACGATCAGGCGGCGTGGATCACCGGCTCCAACCTGGACATCAACGGCGGCCACCACATGGGCTGGTGAAGCCCTTCACGTTGCCCCGATGACGTGTCACACGACGCCCCGCAAGGGGCGTCGTCCGTTCCGATGCTGCGCAGCATGTTTCCTTCGCTGAACAGGGCGTCCCTGCCTTGTGGCCTGTTGCAAGGGCTGTTGCGCTGCGTCATGCTGCCGTCATACGCGTTTAGAGCGAAGACTCAATGGCTGCGATCCGCATCATCAAGAAGTACCCCAACCGTCGCCTGTACGACACCGAGATCTCCAGCTATATCACCATCGAGGACGTGCGCCAGCTGATCGTCGATGGCGAGGATTTCGAGGTTCGCGACGCCAAGACCGGCAACGACCTGACCCGCACCGTGCTGCTGCAGATCATCAGCGAGCAGGAACAGGACGGCGAACCGGTGCTGTCCACGCAGTTGTTGAGCCAGATCATCCGCTTCTACGGCGACTCGCTGCAGGGCTTCATGGGCAACTACCTGGAGCGCAGCATGCAGTTGTTCATGGAACAGCAGCAGCAGTTCCGCAGCCAGATGGGCAACCTGCTCGGCCAGACGCCGTGGACCATGATGAACCAGCTCACCGAGCGCAACATGGAGCTGTGGCAGGAATTCCAGCGCAACCTGACCGGTGGCATGGGTCGCCCGACCACGGTCAAGCCGAAGGAAACCCCGCGCGAAACGCCGAAGACGCGCGCACGCTGACGCCCAACGCAGTGAAACCCGGCCCGCGCCCCGTTGCGCGGGCCTTTTTTTGAGCCGAGATACAGGAATTCCGCATGACGCAACGCATCGCCGTGGTGACCGGTGGCATGGGCGGGCTGGGACTGGCGATCTGCCAGGTCCTGGCGCGCGCCGGCCGCAAGGTCATCGCCGCCGACCTGCCCGCTTCCCCTGAGCGGCTGCAACACTTCCGCGCGCAGACTGCCGCGCTGGATATCGAAACCGCCACCGTCGATGTCGCCGACTTCGATGCCTGCGCTGCGTTCGTGCAGGACGTCGAAGCCCGCCACGGCACACTCGACATCCTGGTCAACAACGCCGGCATCACCCGCGACGCGACCCTGCGCAAGATGGACAAGGCGCAGTGGGATGCGGTGATCGGCGTCAACCTGGACAGCGTGTTCAACCTGTGCCGCCACGCGGTGGACGGCATGCAGGCGCGCGGCTTCGGGCGGATCGTCAACATCAGTTCTGTCAGCGGGCAGACCGGCAATTTCGGCCAGGTGAACTACGCCGCGGCCAAGGCCGGCCTGCATGGGTTCTCGATGTCGCTGGCGCGCGAGGTCGCGCGCAAGGGCGTGACCGTCAACAGCGTGTCGCCCGGCTACGTGGAAACGCCGATGACGCGCGCCATGCCCGACGACGTCCGCGACCGCACTGTCGCCTCGGTGCCGGTCGGCCGGATCGGCCAGCCGGACGACATCGCGCGCGCGGTCGCCTTTCTCACTGCCGACGACGCCGGCTACATCACCGGCGCCAACCTGCCGGTCAACGGCGGACTGTTCATGAGCTTCTGAGCGGTACGCCGCGTCCCCGTCTTCCCGTTCCCTGCGAATCAACACGCACCTTCGACAAGGATTCCCGATGAAACTCACTCCTCCCACCTTCGGCGTCTGGCTGATCGCGCTGCTGCTCGGCGGCGGCGGCATCGCGGCGAAGTTCGGCTACGTGCCGGTGCTGGCCCCGCATGCGTTCTGGCTGGTGGTCGCCGGCTTCGGCCTGCTGGTCGCGGCCACGCTCTTCAGCAAGCTCTGAGTGCAACCCCCGCGTCCCGGGCTTGCCTGGGACCTGGCGGCGGCGTACCGTCGCCGGACCACGCCACGTGGCGCTGCGGAGACGATGCATGCCAGGTTTCGTCAGGCTCGCGCTGTACTCGACCGTCATGATCCTGCCTGCACTGGCGGGATGGGCGACGCACACCGCCACCGCGCAGACGGCGCCGCGATGCAAGGCGATCGGCTGTATCGAGCCGCTCGACCTGGCGACCGCCGGTCCGGGCTCCAGCGTGCTGCTCGTCCAGTGCGTCGACGCCACGCAGACACAGCGCCGCTATCAGCTCGAACCGGGCGGATGGACGCTGCAGATGTACGAAACGGTTGCCGTCGCCACCTGCCCCGCGTCTGCTGCGCGCTGAGCGCCGATGGAACTGATGGCGTACCTGCTGGCCGACCTGTGGTCGAAGCCCCGCCTGCTGGTACCTTTGCTGCTGGGGATCGTCGCGGGACTGGGCCTGTTCCATCTGACCGGCAAGGAACCCGCCTCCGCCGCGATGGCGCTCGGCTGCGCGCTGCTCGGACTGACCGTCGGCTGCATCCTGGAGTACCTGCGCGAACCGCCGCGCGATCCGCTGGACTGACGGTTATTCGACTTCGAAGCGGTCGAACGCGATCTCCAGCGTTTCGAACACCGTCTCCGCTTCCACCGCATCCAGAGGCGAGGTCAGGTAGCCCGCCGGCCGCGCGCGCAGGAAGCGCCAGCTCATCGCCGGATTGCCCTGTTCGTCCAGCAGCGTGACCGTGACGGTGCGTCGGGCGTCGCCGCCGTTGCGCGCCTCGTTCCACCACTGGTACCACGCCAGCGAACCGATCACGCCCCGGCGCAGCACCAGATTGTCGTAGTGCGTCAACGTGGACAGCTTCATCGCTTCCGGCACCTTGTCGTTGCCGTTGCGGTACTCGTTGAGCTGCAGCCGGGCGGCGGGAAACAACACCTCCGACACGCCGGCGTCCGGTCCGTCGCCCAGGCCGAGGTCGACGTGGAAGTTCATTCCGGCATAGGGACGGTCACGCCGTACGGCCATGGGCAGGGCTCCATGTGGAAGGGGACGTCGCTCGCGCGGAGGCGGTCGACGCTTGTTCCAACGCAAGGACGCGCTGCCTGAGGTCAGCGTGGTGATGGCGACGCAGGGCGTGGCGCTGCTCATGGCATGTCGTGCGGGAAAGATGGTGTGATGCCTGGCCGCCTGGATTCCCGGGTTTCGCCTTTGGCTCTACCCGGGCTACCCCGGTATCACGCTTCCATGGCCGTCTGACTGGTCCGCTCAACGTACGGGCTCGTCACCCTGGCGCAGCGCGATGATCAGCGGCTTCAGTTCGCGCCAGGGATATCGTCGGTCTTCCGGCCAGGGAAGCCGGAACCACGGTTTGCGTCTGCGGGACACGATGCGGCTGACAAGCCAGTCCTCGTCGAAGGCTTCCCATACGCCGGCAGCTGACCACAGGTTCAGATGGACTACGGGATGCACCTCATCGAAGAGGATGCGCTGCAATTCAGGGATGGCGAAGGGCGAGCGGGCGCACTGCGCGGCGACCCGGTTCCACGGCGGTTCCGTGTCGAGGTAGAGATCGCTCAATGCGATCCAGAGGGGTCGGCGGATCGCCAACTCGTCGGGGGAAAATCTCATTCAGGGCTTGAACTTCGTGAGCTACGGAAAGACCGACTAAGCCGTGAAGCGCCGCGTTCGGTACCAGCCATCCTGCGCAATCAGCCCCGGGCTTACGCCTCCGCCCACACCACATCGATCCCTTCCGACTCACCCACCGCATTGCGCAACAACGCGACGAATCCGGCGCTGGCGCCCAGGGCTTCCAGCGCGTCGATCGCGGTGTGCTCCACGTAGTAATCCTGGTCCGTCGAGGACTCTTCTTCCATGTGGTCGACCAGCACCTGGAAATCTTCCCGCGAGATCGTGCCCAGCGTGCGGCCAGTGTCTTTTTCCGTCAGACGGATGCTCATGCGGTCCTGCTCTCCTTTTTGGGATGGGTTGAAGCTCAACGCGAAGGGGTCGATGCGGGCGATGCGCGCAGGAACGTGGCCAGTCCGCCGAGTTGCTGCGCCTGCACCTTGTCCACGACGGGCGCGAACTTGCCGATGTCGTCCGGTGTATAGCCACCGGCGCGGTACCACAGGGTGATGCGGGTGCCGTCGTTCTCCGCGGCGAAGCGCCACTCCAGCGCGCCATGCAGGCCCATGCCCTGCAACGGGCCGAGGCCGCCGGTCATGCGCAGCAGCTTGCCAGGATCGGTGAAGGTCACGGTCATGTGCCAGGCCTGCTGCGCACCGTTGATCTCGCAGAAGCAGCCGCCGGCCTTGTCGCTGATGGAAAGCCGGGACGCGTCGCCCCACCAGGTGTGGTCGGCGGGCCACCAGCGGCCGACATCGTTCACCAGCGCGGCGTAGGCGACCTGGGGCGTGGTGGGTACCCACACCGAGTTTTCGAGGGTGAAGCCTTGCGGCGCGGCCTCCTTGACCTCGGCATGTACCGGTGCGGCGGCCATCGCCGTCGCCAGCAAGGCCGCGCGCAGCAGGCGCGTCACTGTGCGGCGCCCTGCTGGCAGAACTTCTGTCGGTACTCCATCGCCTTCGGCATCAGCGCGGTCAGGTTCTGGATGCGCGTGCCGGGGTTGGGATGGGTGGACGAGAATTCCGGCGGCGCCTGGCCGCCACTGGCTTCGCTCATGCGCTGCCACAGCGGCACCGCTTCCTGCGGATTGAAGCAGGCGGCGGCGGCCAGCATCAGGCCCACTTCATCGGCCTGCGTCTCATGCTCGCGCGCGTACGGCAGCAGGTAGCCGTAGCCCATCGCGGCCATCACCATTTGCTGCTGTTGCGGGTCCATGCCGCTCATCGCGCCGGCCATCTGGCCGATCTGGGTGAGCTTCTGCTGCGACATGCGTTGCGCACCATGACGCAGCAGCGCATGCGCGATCTCGTGCCCCATCACCACCGCCACGGCGTCGGCGTTCTGGGCGACGGGAATCAGCCCGGTGTACACCGCCATCTTGCCGCCCGGCAGGCAGAAGGCATTGGCCTGCTCGGACTCGATGACGTTGACGTCCCACTCGAAGGATTTCCAGTTGCCGCTGGGCTGGGTGCCCTTCTCCGCCGCGATGGCCGCTTCGACCTCGGGGATCCTGGCGATCAGGCGCTGCGCGATGGTGCGCACCTGCTGGGCGATCTGCGAATTCGGATCGACCGGGCGCTCCTGCTGCAGGATTTCCTCGTAGGCCTGCAGCCCCAGGGCTTTCTCTTCCTCCACGCCGATGGAGCCGTCGATCAGCACCTTCTCGCCGGTGTAGGGATCTACCACGCGGTTGTTGAGGTAATAGCAGCCGCCGTAGATCAGGAAGCCCAGCAGGATCAGCCAGCGCAGGTTGCCCAGTCCGCCGCCACGCCGCCCGCCGCCCTGCCCGTACTGCGAACGCCCGTTTGGATCTTGCCTCATGCCCTCTCCCTGGCGGCTAGATGCCGCGCACGACGCGGAAGCCCACCCGCGCATTAGTCATATCCGAATCCGAGGACGAACGCCATGCCGCGCGCGCCTGGGCCGGTGAACTGGCCCACGAGCCGCCCCGCACCACCCGTGACCGGCAGCCGGGATTGAACCACGCCGCCCCGTCCGCAGGCGCGCGCCGGTAGCTGGCGTGCCAGCAGTCCCCCACCCACTCGCTGGTGTTGCCTTCCAGGTCCTTCAGGCCGAACGCATTGGCGCGGAAGCGCCCGGCCGGCGCCGGGCCCCAGTAGCCATCGCCGTAGCCGACGAAGGCGTTGTTCCAGTCGCGCCCGCTGGGCGAGCGGTCGTTGCCGCCGGTCAGGTTGGCGATGCCGCGCGGAGGTTGCCCGTTGCCCCAGGGATAGCGGCCCTGTTGCCCGGCGCGCAGGGCGTACTCGAACTCGGCTTCGCTGGGCAGCCGGTAGCCGTGCCCGGTCTGGCCGGCCAGCCATTCGGCATAGGCTTCGGCGTCGTACACGCTGACATGCAGCACCGGCATGTCGTCGCTGGCCGGCTGGCCCGCGTAGTCCGACCGCCAGTCCACCCCGCTGCGGCGGACGAAATTACCGCTGCGCTCGTCGTAGACCACCGAATGCCCGCGCCGCGTCGCACGCGGGCGGTACTGGGTGGCCTCGACGAACCGGCGGAACTCGCCCACCGTCACCGGGTGCCTGGCCATCGCAAAGCCGCGGTCGAAGCGCACGTAATGCGCGGGCTTCTCGGCATCGGCCGCGCCGGCCTCGTCATCGGCCGCGCCCATCAGGAAGCCGCCATGCGGCACCACCACCATTTCCGGCCCGCGACCGCCATGGTGCAGCGCATCGGTGAACGCCTGTCCCGGACGGAACAGGCCGTAATGCGTGGCCAGGTCGATGCGCTGGCGGAAGTCGGCCGCCACGCGGTTGCCCGGTTCGGCGATGCGCAGCACCTCGGCCAGCTTCATGCGCGCGTCCTTCAGCCCGAGCGGCGTGGCCATGTCGCGCACGCCGGCGTCGCGCAACTCGACGATGCGCGCCAGGCGGATCGCTTCCACCCGCACGCGCGCATCGGCCACCGTCTGCGCGTCCTCGCGGACGCGGGCCGCGTGCTCCAGCCAGGTCCGCGCGGTCGTGAAATCGCTGGCCAATGCCGCTTCTTCGGCGCGACGGATCATCGCGCTCTCGACCGCGGCGATGCCCTGCAACGCGCGCGCCTGGCCCGGCTTCCATTTCAGCACTTCGCGGAAACCCGCCAGTGCGCCGCCGCCGGCTTCGCCCAGCGCGCCTTCGCGCAATGCGCGCTCGGCGGCCACGTTCAGTCGCGTGAGCTGGTCGATCTCGTCCACCCGCGCCAGGTAGGTGCCGACCGCCGGATCCGACGGTGTCACCGTGCGCGCCACGGCCGCGATCTGGCGTGCACGGCGCAGCGATTCAGTCCGGTCCTCGGCATGCCGCAGCGCCTGCGCGCCCTGGTCCAGCAGACGGTCGAGGCTGCGGCCCAGGCCGGTCCTGGCACGCGCATCGTCGGCATCGAGGCGCTGCAGGGCGAGGTAGAGCGGGATCGCATCGTCGGGACCGTCGAACAGGTGCCCCTCCGACAAGGCCCTGGCGGCACGCCGATGCGCATCCGCCACGTCTTCGGCCGCCAGTTCGACGCTGGGCGGGCGCCAGTTCAGTTCGTCCACGGCGCTGTCGTCGCCGGTGACGGTGACGCTCGGCATGCGGATCGCGTCCGCACCGGTGTCGGCGGCACCGGCTTCCGCCGCATCGCGCGAACAGCCCGCGATCCAGGGAAGCGACAGCAACATGGCGGCGAGAATCGCGCGCAAACACCCTCCGTGATGGGAGCCGGCGGCCCCGTGAGAGAATGCCGGCCGACAAGACCGGCAGACCATACCGGCTGAGCCGGGACCTTAGGTTATTGTCCCCTGACTGAGCAAACGACGCATCACGCGGAGATTACGTGCCCCACTGGATCGACACCCCCGCCGCGCTGGACGCGCACCTGCAACGCCGGCCGACGCGGATCGGCCTGGATACCGAGTTCGTCCGCGAGCGCACCTTCTGGCCACAGCTCGCGCTGGTGCAGATCGCCCTCGACGACGACGTGCTGCTGGTCGACCCCCTGGCCCCGGGCATGACCGATGCGCTGCGGCCGTGGCTGCTGGACACCTCGATCACCAAGGTCATGCACAGCGCCAGCGAGGACCTGGTGGCGTTCAAGGTCGCCTGCGACGCCCTGCCCTCGCCTCTCTTCGATACGCAGATCGCCGCCGCCATCGCCGGCATCGCGTCGGGCATCGGCTACCAGAAGCTGGTGGAGCGCATCACCGGCGTCGCCCTGCCCAAGGGCGAGACCCGCTCGGACTGGCTGCGTCGTCCGCTGAGCGAGTCGCAGCTGCACTACGCCGCCGACGATGTGCGCTACCTGTTCGCCGTGCACGATGCGCTGCTGGCCGGGCTGGACGCCACCGGCCGCCGCTCGTGGGTGGAAGAGGACTGCGCGCGGTTCGTCGACAACGCCGCGCACGACGAAGGCGAGCGCTGGCCGCACCTGTCGATGCGCAGTGCGCAGTTCCTCGATGCCGATGCGCAGCGGCGGCTGGTGCGCCTGCTGCGTTGGCGCGAGGCGCAGGCGCGCGCCAGCGACAAGCCGCGCAGCTGGATCCTGGACAACGAGCTGGCGGTGGCGCTGGCGCGCACGCCGCCGGAGGACAGGGGGGCGCTGCTGCGCCTGTTCGATACCCAGCCCAAGGCACCGCGCAAGCTGGCCGATGCGGTCTGGCAGGCGCTGGCCACGCCGCTGGACGATGAGGCGTCGATGCCGGAGGCCCGCGCGGCCACCGACGGCGACAAGGCGCAGGTCAAGCGGCTGCAGGATGCGGTGTCGGCGCGCAGCGCGGAACTCGGCCTGCCGGATGGTGTACTGGCCTCCCGCCGTTATCTGGAAGCGCTGCAGGAATCGGGCCAGTGGCCCGCCGCGCTGTCGGGCTGGCGGCACCGCGAACTGGCCCCGGTGCTGACCCCGATCCTGGACCGCGCAGGCTTGGCACCGGCCGCGGCCACGGGCTAGAATGAAACAGTTCTTGTGGGGCCATAGCTCAGCTGGGAGAGCGCGTCGTTCGCAATGACGAGGTCGGGAGTTCGATCCTCCCTGGCTCCACCACATACACGAAGCCCCGCTCATGCGGGGCTTTTTGTTTTAAGGAGTTGGACGCTTCTGCACCTGGATACGGATGGTCCTCGTCCGGACGTTGATGTGCCGATTCTCATGCTGCGCTGACGTACATGGAACTTGCGGGAATCGACGCACGATGCGCGCCCGGCTGAACAAGAAGATCATTTCCAGCATCCTTCTCCGGGATCGTTGCGATGAACTTGGGGATGCGCAGGCGCAAGGTTTGCCGCTTCGGGTACAGCCCAGCGGGCACAAAGCTTGGATCGTGAGCTGCCCGCATGAAAAGCGTCGTACGCTTGCACACGTCTGCAAGCTCGGATGGACCCCATGTCCGGTCGCAAACACCACTATCTGCCTCAGCTGATCCAACGCCCGTTTGCCTACCGCCAGAAGGGCAAGGAGTTTTATGTCCACGCACACCATCGGACAAGGGGGCGATTCACACCCAACACCAGCGGACTAGGCAAAGAGATAGATTTTTATGGCGACCCGAGCGACACGAGCTTGGACGACGCCATCACCAAAGGAGAGGGGGCGCTGGCCGCAACCGTGCAGGCCCTCAATCAAGGTGATGATGTCTCCACGGTGGACTTAGCTACCCTCATCTGCGCCTTATCGTTCCGCACGAAGGCAATGCGTGAAGCGTTGGCGCGGCTGTTCCCTTCTCTTATTGAAGCACTGCGCTTGAAGCTGCTCGATCCCATCAGCCTTCGCCGCGATCTCATCGCAAGCCTTTCGGATCCAAAAGAGCAAAAACGCCTCATCAATGCAGAAATTAACAAACGCTTCGGTGACATGCATCGAGAGCAACGCACCAAGATCTATGGCTTCATGAGCTCACAATGGAGGTCCTATGTCGCGACCCACGAGGCCCAACTGTTTGCTGAGGCCTGGGGAATTACGCACGCGCTTCTGTCCAGAGCTCGCATTGAAGCAAACGCAATCGCTGATCACGCATACTTGAAGGCGCTAGCGAAGGACCCCGCAATGCCTATCCGCGCCAACCGTATGGCCGCGGACATGGCGTTTGATCTAGTAGACGCGCAGTCTGGCGAGTTCTTCATTCTGGGCGATTGCGGCCCCATTGCAATGTTCTCCGACGGAAAGCCTAGGCTGTTGCTAGCTGCTATCTCGAATGACGTAGTACTGGAGGCGGCGTATCTTCCTGTCTCGCCAACACGATGCATCGTGGCCAGGCTCCCAACTGCGGCAAAACCCATGAGCGTGGGAGATATCAACCGCATTAGCGCATACCTGTCACTGGAATTCTTCATCAGCGACCGCGACACAGGGGCCGACCTGGAAGACCTTCGTGCAGCCATCGGTTCACTGGACCCCATCGAAACCGAGGAAGAGATCATCCTGACCCTAAGCCAAGCGAACGACTGAGCAGTTCCCCCGGCTCCACCATCCAAAAAAGGCCAAGCGGATGCCTGGCCTTTTTTGTTTTCAGTTCCGCACCCCCCCAAGAAAAGAAAAACCCGCCGGCATGACACCGGCGGGCTTGGGAAAACAAGGTACTGCGTGGATCAGAACCGGTAGTTGACACCCAGCAGGTAGGTGCGGCCCCACTCGATGTACTCCAGCGGACGGTCGCGGCTGCCGGCGTAGGTCTGGTAGGCCTCGTCGGTCAGGTTGCTGGCCTGCAGCAGGATGCTCAGGCCGCCCAGCGCATGGCCGTCCGGGAACGAGTAGCTGATCTGCGCGTCGGTGATGTTCTCGCCGACCACATAGCGCAGCGAACGGTCACCGTCGAAGTTGCCGATCTCGCCAATGAAGTCCGAACGGCGACGCTGGCTGACGCGCGCCTCGAACCCGTTGCGCTCGTAGTACGCCGTGAAGTTGTACACACGCTCGGACAGGCCCGGCAGCATGATGTTCTGGCTGCCCACGCTGCTCTGCGCATTCGGCGGCGGCGGGATGGTGATGTCGCTGTCGTTGAAGCCGGCGCTGGCGATGACGCCGAAGCCCTGCAGCGCATCGCTGAACAGGTCCAGCGGCAGCGAAGCCGTCAGCTCCAGGCCCTTCAGCGAACCACCCGTGCCGTTGTACGGCGCAGTGAAACGGCCCGTGGTCTGGGTCGGCGGCTCGTTCGGTCCCGGCACGTAGTCGGTCAGCAGGTCGGTGAAGTCGTAGCCATCGCGCGCCTCGGTGTAGATGTAGGTGCGCAGGTCCTTGTAGAAGAACGCCGCCGCCACGTACGCCTTGGTGCCGAAGTACTTCTCCCACGACACGTCGAACGCGTAGGCACGCCACGGATCCAGCTCCGGGTTGCCGCCGCTGCCGCCGGGCTCGCCGGTGGCGGTGTTCACACCGAAGTCCAGCGAAGCGCGCAGCTCGTCCACGCGCGGACGCGCGACCTGCTCGGCCAGGCCCACGCGCAGGGTCTGGTCGGCCGGCAGCGAGAACGCCAGGTTCAGGCTCGGCAGCACATCGGTATAGGTCTTGCCGCGTTCGATCGGCTGCACGTTCTGGCCGGCCGGACGGGTCGCATCCCAGTAGCGCGAGGTGGACGACTGGTCCACGCGCTGCACCTGGAAACCGATGTTGCCGCGCACCGGCACCGAGCCCCACTCGGTATCGATGTTGGCGCGGGCGAAGCCCGTGGAGATCTTCTCGTTGACGTCCCACGCCTTCGGGATCAGGTACGACAGGTCATCGACCGGGTTGAAGGTCATGTAGCGCGCGACCGCGGCCGGCACGTTCCACGACGGGATGTAGCCGATGCCGGCGAAGCCCAGGTCCACCAGACCGTACTGCAGGTCCGAGCCGATGGCGGTGATGCCCTGCGCGCCGAGGTTGATGTTGCCCTCCGGCTGGCGCTTGGTCTTCTCGCGGTCGGCGTAGTTCAGGCCCACGTCCAGGTCGGTGAACCAGCCCATCGCTTCCGGCAGCGGGAACGAGGCCGCCAGCCTGACGGCGCGCAGTTCGTCCTCGACCTTCGGCGTCTTGCCGTAGCCGGAACCGTAGATGGTATTGGCCAGGAACAGCTGCGAGGCATCGGAGTAATCGAAGCCGGGGTTCAGCTGCGAGAAGCCGCCGCTGCGGAACGCCAGGTCGACCGAATCCAGCTGCGGTGCCGGCAGGCGCTGGGTGTTGTTCTCGAGATTGATCTCGTCGCGCGAGGTCATGGACCAGCTGACATCCGCTGTCAGGCGGACCGAGCCGACATTGAACTCGTTGTTCCAGCCGAACGCCTGGATCTCGTCTTCGCGGTAGTTGTACATGCCACGGACCAGCGGATACACGTTGTTGGCGGTGCCGCCGGTGAACGTGTTGCTGCCGTTGATCACGGGATTGGTGACGTTGAGGCGACCGAAACCGCCGTTGTAGTCGCCGATGTGCACCTCGAACTGGTTCGCGGTGTTGGTCTGCTCGGCTTCCGAATAGAACAGGTCCAGCGTGCTGGTCCAGGCATTGGACGGACGGAACTGCAGCGTCGCCATCACGCCATCGCGCTTGGTTTCGCCGGTGCGACGCAGCGCCTTGATGCCGTCGGAGTAGAACGTGCCGGCCGGCACGCCGGGGCGCCAGTTGTCGCCGATCGCCTGCCACGGCTCGTACAGGCCCACCTGGTTTTCCTGCACCGGCGTGGTCGAGTGCGAATAGCCGATCGAGAAGCCGAACGTGCGCGCTTCGTTCTGGGTGATGTAGCTGGCGTTGATGCGCTCGCCGTAGGCCGAGGCATCGGCCGCGGCGCCCAGCGAGTTGCGCTGGCCGCGCACACCGACCGCGCCGACCGGCGCGTCGAAGCTGAGCGGACGCACGGTCTGCATGTCGACCGTGCCGGACAGGCCCTGGCCGACGAGGCCGGCATCCGGCGTCTTGTACACGGTCACGCCGCTGACGAGTTCGGACGGGTACTGGTCGAACTCGACGCTGCGGTTGTCGCCGGTGCTGACCATCTCGCGGCCGTTGAGCAGCGTGGTGGAGAAGTCGGGCGACAGGCCACGCACGCTGATCACCTGCGCGCGGCCGGCGACGCGCTGCGCGGCCAGGCCCGGCAGGCGCGCCAGCGATTCGGCGATGCTGACGTCGGGCAGCTTGCCGATGTCTTCGGCGGAGATCGCTTCGACGATGGAGGTGGCGTCGCGCTTGACCGAAATCGCACTCTCGATGCCGCGGCGGATGCCGGTGACGACAACCGTGTCGAGGTCGGTCGCGTCGGTCGCGGGCGTCTGGTCGGTGGCGGTCTGGGCGGTCTGGGCCTGTACACCGGTCGCGGTGAGCGCGATGGCGGACGCCAACGCCGCGCTCAGCAGGTTGCGCTTGAGTTGCATGTTCCCCTCTCCAAGGACGTTGTATGCGATGAACCGGGTGCGTCGCACGATGCGATCGCCCGGGTCTTCCATGCCGGGACAAGTCGCCCCGGAATGTGCGGCCATGGTAGTGGCGTGCGCAGCCGCACAAATCGCGCTGCATACGTATTCATGCATATTTCCGGCGCCGCGCGTAACACGCATTCCGTGCGGAAAAAAGGCATGCGGACGCCCGCACGCATGTGCGCGCGCGTGATTGATGAACGACACGCGAGAGCGCGCCACGTGGCGTCCGGCCGCGATGCGGAGGCCGCCTGCGGCGAGACGCCGCGCGGCGGGAATCAGGCCATCCGTGCGAAGTGCACGCCGCGCGGCGGCAGCGACAACGTCCTGCCCTCCACCGTTGCGCGCTGCAGGCCGTGGCCTTCCAGTGCTTCGGCGGCGACGCCGTCCGGCAACGGCCAGTGCACGGCCTGTGCGGACAGGTTGAACACGGCCAGCACGCGCTCCCCGGCCTGCTCGCGCACGAAGGCGAGCACCGGCTCGGGTGCATCGAGGAAGCGGATGCTGCCGCTGCGCAGCGCCGGCAGCGTGCGTCGCCAGGCGAGGAACCCACGCACGGTGTTGAGGACGGAGTCCGGATCGGCTTCCTGCTTCACCACGTTGATCGCGCGGTGCTCGGCGGGAATCGGCAGCCACGGCGCGCCATCGCTGAAACCGGCGCGCTCGCCGTCGTTCCACGGCATCGGCGTGCGGCAGCCGTCGCGTCCCTTGAAGTTGGGCCAGAACGTCTTGCCGTAGGGATCCTGCAGCGCTTCGTAAGGCACGTCGGCTTCCGGCAGGCCCAATTCCTCGCCCTGGTACAGGCAGACGGAACCGCGCAGCGAACACACCAGCGCGACCAGTTGCGCCGCCAGTGCCGGCGAGGCGTCGCCGTTGCCCCAGCGGGTCACCGCGCGCTGCACGTCGTGGTTGGACACCGCCCAGCACGGCCAGCCTTCGACCATCGCCGCTTCCAGCCGTTCGACCGTGCCGCGGATGTAGGCCGCAGTGCCGTCGTCGGTCAGCAGCTCGAAGCTGTAGCCCATGTGCAGGCGCTGGTCGGTGACATATTCGGCGGTGGTCGCCAGCGAATCCTCGGAGGAGATCTCGCCGAGCGCGGCCGCATCCGGATACCGGTCCAGCAGCGCGCGCAGCCGCTCCAGGAACGGTAGGTTCTCCGGCTGCGTGTTGTTGTAGTAGTGGTACTGGTAGGCGTAGGGATTGTCGGGACTGAAGCCTCGACCCACGCGCTGGTCCTTCGGCTTGGGCGGGTTGTCGCGCAGCTGCGCGTCGTGGAAGCAGAAGTTGATGGCGTCCAGGCGCAGGCCATCCACGCCCCGGTCCAGCCAGAACTGCACGTTGTCCAGCGTGGCCTGCTGCACCGCCGGGTTGTGGAAATTCAGGTCCGGCTGGCTGGCGAGGAAGTTGTGCAGGTAGTACTGCTCGCGGCGCGGCTCCCAGCGCCAGGCGACGCCACCGAACAGCGACATCCAGTTGTTGGGCGGCGTGCCGTCTTCCTTCGGATCGGCCCACACGTACCAGTCGGCCTTCGGATTGTCGCGGCTCTCGCGGCTTTCCTTGAACCACGCATGCTCGGCCGAGCAGTGGCTCAGCACCTGGTCGATCATCACCTTGACGCCCAGCGCATGCGCTTTGGCCAGCAGGCGATCGAAGTCCTCCAGCGTGCCGAACAGCGGGTCGACGTCGCGGTAGTCGGCGATGTCGTAACCGAAATCGGCCATCGGCGACTTGAAGAACGGCGAGATCCAGATGGCGTCCACACCCAGGCCGGCAATGTAGTCGAGCTTCTCGACGATGCCCGGCAGGTCCCCGACCCCGTCCCCGTTGGTGTCCAGGAAGCTGCGGGGGTAGATCTGGTAGATCACCGCGCCGCGCCACCAGTTGTTCTTCGTCATCGATGCACCCGTCGCAATGCGTAGCGCACCCCTCCGGTGCGCTCGGCGGGCGCCACTATTCCACGAGCCGTCGCCACGCGTGAGTGTGACGCGGAGCGGCCGGGCATGAATACGTATGCAGCTCATGCGGCCGACGGAATGCGTTCTCCATGGGCGACGGCGTGCCGATCGCCACGTACCGCTGCCGAAATGCAGGCAGGCCAAGGGTTTGGGGCGCGCGCATGGCCGATGCATGCGCCTCGACACGCTACGCCGCGCGCGCCGGTGTTGTTTGCGGTGCAGCATGGAATCGGTCGCGCATGTCGGCAAGATGCCGCCACGCTCGCCATGGCGAGTACGCACTTCGACCGCGCCACGCTGCCAGGGAACCCGAATGACCGCCAAGCCCCGCCTGTCCTTCTGGCAGATATGGAACATGTGCTTCGGGTTCCTGGGTATCCAGTTCGGATTTGCCCTGCAGAACGCCAATGTCAGCCGCATCTTCCAGACACTGGGTGCGGACATGGACGATGTGCCTGGCCTCTGGATCGCCGCGCCACTGACCGGACTGATCGTGCAGCCCATCATCGGCCACTTCTCCGATCGCACGTGGACCCGCCTGGGCAGGCGCAGGCCCTACTTCCTCTGGGGTGCCATTTTTTCCACCGCTGCCCTGTTCGTGATGCCCAACTCGTCCGCGTTGTGGATCGCCGCAGGCACGCTCTGGATTCTCGATGCATCACTGAACGTATCGATGGAACCTTTCCGTGCGTTCGTCGGCGACCAGCTGCCGCCCAGGCAACGCCCCACGGGCTATGCGATGCAGAGCTTCTTCATCGGCGTAGGCTCCGTGGTGGCCAGCATGCTGCCGTGGCTGCTGGCAAAGGCGGGCGTGTCCAACACGGCAGCGCCCGGACACGTGCCCGATACGGTGACCTACGCTTTCTATTTCGGCGGGGCTGTTCTGCTGCTCGCGGTCCTCTGGACCGTCGCCAGGACTCGAGAGTATCCGCCGGAGCAACTGACATCGTTCGATGACGCCATGCCTTCCGGCGTGAAACTGGAAACCGAGATCGATCGCGACCGATCGCGAAGAGCATCCGTGGGATGGTTGATCTCCGGCCTGGTCGCGATCGCGGCGGTGACATGGTGGCAGCTGGACCGCCTCCTCTATGTGCTGGCGGGCGGCATGGCGGCCTATGGCTTGGCACTGCTCGTGGCCAGCGCCTGGCGTGCGCGCAACATGTTCACCTCGATCATGACCGATCTGCAGACCATGCCGGACACCATGCGGCAACTCGCAGTGGTCCAGTTCTTCTCCTGGTTTGCGCTGTTTGCCATGTGGATCTACACCACTGCGGCCGTCACCGGCGTGCACTACGGCACCACCGACACCACGTCCGCCGCCTACAACGAGGGAGCCAACTGGGTAGGCGTACTGTTCGCGGCCTATAACGGATTCGCGGCGCTTGCGGCGGTCCTGATTCCCTGGATGGTGCGAGGCTTTGGCCTGCGTATGAGTCACCTCATCAATGTTTCGCTGGGCGGACTCGGCTTGCTGTCCCTCATTGTGATCCGCGATCCCCAATGGCTGCTGCTGTCGATGGTAGGTGTGGGTTTCGCGTGGGCCTCAATTCTCTCGCTGCCTTACGCCCTGCTCTCCGACAGCCTGCCGGCGCACAAGATGGGCGTCTACATGGGCATCTTCAATTTCTTCATCGTCATCCCGCAGTTGGTGGCGGCGAGCGTCCTTGGCTTCCTGCTCAAGATTTTCGCAGGCGGTCAGCCGATCTACGCGCTTGCCATCGGCGGCGTCAGCCTTCTGCTGGCCGGGTTGTTCGTCCTGCGCGTGAAAGAATCACGATCTGGCCCGGAGGCCATCTGATGCGAAAGCTCCCCATCGCCACCGCCGTCGCGACCCTGCTCTTCCTGCCAGCCAAGGCTTTCGCAGCGGACGAGTTCTACGGCACCACCGAGCCCTTCGCGAAGGAAGCCGTCTACTTCGTGCTGACCGATCGCTTCGTCAACGGCGACCCGTCGAACGATCACCGCGACCAGGGCGGCCAGCATCCCACCTTCGACCGCCCCACGCCCGGCGCGCCCGCGGGCCAGAGCGACAACGTCGGCTACCTGGGCGGCGACTTCAAGGGCGTGCTGGACAACGCCGGCTACATCCGCGGGCTCGGCTTCACCTCGGTGTGGATCACGCCGATCATCGACAACCCCGACCAGGCCTTCACCGGCGGCGAGGAAGTGAAGTGGGAGGGGATGTTCACCGACCGCGGCAAGACCGGCTACCACGGCTACTGGGGCATCAACTTCTACAAGCTGGACGAACACCTGCCCAGCGAGGGCCTGGACTTCGCCGGCTTCACCGCGGCGATGAAGGAACAGAAACTGGACGTGGTGCTCGACATCGTCGGCAATCACGGCTCGCCCGCCTACTCCATGCCGACCCTGCAGCCGCAGTACGGCAAGATCTGGGACAAGGACGGCACGCTGATCGCCGATCACCAGAACCTGGACCCCGACAAGCTGGACCCGCGCCGCAAGCCGATGCACGCGTTCTACAACACCGGCGGCGGACTGGCGCAGCTGTCGGACTTCAACGAGAACAATCCGGCGGTGATGGAGTATCTGGTCGGCGCGTACGAGCAGTGGATCGACCAGGGCGCCGCCGCGTTCCGCGTGGACACCATCGCCTGGATGCCGCACGCGTTCTGGAAGGCATTCGCCGACCGCATCCGCGCGAAGAAGCCGGGCTTCTTCATGTTCGGCGAGAACTTCAACTACGACGCCGCCAGCATCGCCGGCCACACCTGGGCACGCAACGGCAGCTACAGCGTGCTGGACTTCCCGCTGAAGGGGAAGCTGACCGAGGTCTTCGAGAAGCCCGGGGTCAGTTTCGAGGAGATCGGCAAGGCGCTGTATCTGGAAGACGGCCCGTACGCCAATCCGTACGACCTGATGACGTTCTACGACAACCACGACATGGCGCGCATGAAGGCCAGCGATGAAGGCTTCATCGACGCGCACAACTGGCTGTTCACCGCGCGCGGCATTCCGGTGATCTATTACGGCTCGGAAGTGGGCTTCGAGCGCGGCAACGCAGAGCACGCCGGCAACCGCAACTACTTCGGCCAGCAACGCATCGATGCGGCACCGGAGAGCCCGATCTTCGCGCCGCTCAAGCGCATCGCCCACCTGCGCCGCGACACTCCGGCTTTGCAGCGCGGCCTGCAACTCAACGTGCGCCTGAAGGGCGACCAGGCGGTGTTCTACCGCGTGCTGCAGCACGAGGGCGTCAACCAGACCGCCCTGGTGCTGCTGAACAAGGCCGACGCGCCGGCGACGCTGTCGGTGTCCGACCACCTGCAGGCCGGCACCTGGCGCGATGCGTTCACCGGCAAGACCCAGCGCGTGCGCAACCGCCTGCAAGCGGACGTGCCCGCGCACGGCGTGCGCGTGTTCCTGCTGGACGCACCGATCACCCGCGCCGACACCCGCGCGCGCCTCGCCGAGCTGATGGCGCGCAAATCGCCGAAGGCGGATTGAGCCACGCACCCTCCGTTGTGGGAGCGATGTAAGTCGCGATCGCAGACCATGCCTGCCTTGAAAGCTTGGGGGCTTCCCTCCGACTTCATGGTCAACTGAGTGCATACCTTCGCGACTTACGTCGCTCCCACAAAAGCACTGGTCACTTCGCCGCGGTGGACCCCCGCAACGCCAGCTTCACCGGAATGGCCTGGCTCTCCGCCGGCTCGCCATTGATCAGCGCCAGCAGGGTTTCCACCAGCAAGGTGCCCGCGCGCTTGGTGTCCTGCTGCACGGTGGACAGTCCGGGGTTCATCGAACTGGCCAGCGGGATATCGTCGAAGCCCGCCACCGCGACGTCCTCCGGCACACGCTTGCCGTGTTCCATCAACGCCTTCATCGCGCCGACCGCGATCAGGTCGCTGGCGGCGAACACCGCGTCGAACACCGCGCCCCGCGCCAGCAATGCGCTGGCCGCCTCATGGCCGGATTGTTCGGTGGTGATCGCATCGACCTGCAACGCAGGATCGGCGATCAGACCTGCGGCTTCCAGCGCCTGCCGGTGGCCGAGGTAGCGTTCGAAGAATTCCGGATAGTGGTTGGACGCGTGGCCGAGGAAGGCGACGCGGCGACGCCCCTGCGCGAGCAGGTGCGCGGTGATGTCGTGCCCGCCCTGGGTGTTGTCGCAGCCGATCGACACGCCCGGCGTGTCCGGCTGCACCGCGCCCCAGCGGACGAAATGCGTGCCCTGCTCGACCAGTCGCTCCAGCCGGCTGCGCGATTCCAGATAGTCGCCGTAACCCAGCAGGATGATGCCGTCGGCCTTCTTGCTGTCTTCGTAGTCGGCCTGCCAGTCGTTGGACAGCTGCTGGAACGAGATCAGCAGGTCGTAGCCGCGCAATGCGCAGGCGCGGGTGATGCTGCCCAGCATCGACAGGAAGAACGGATTGATCGCCGATTCGTCCGGCGTCGGGTCCTCGAAGAACAGCAGCGCCAGCGTGCCGGAATGCTGCCGGCGCAGGTTGGACGCGTTCTTGTCGACCTTGTAGTTGAGCTGCTCGGCGATGGCGAGGATGCGCTTGCGCGTCTCCTCGTTGACCATCGGGCTGCCGCGCAGGGCGCGCGACACGGTGGGCTGCGACACGCCCGCCAGGTGGGCGATGTCCAGCGAGGTGGCCTTCCCCTTGATGGGCGCGATCACGGACGGCTTCGGCTACGGACGGCGGAGGACAGGATCATGCCACGGCCGACCGCCGGCGGCGATCCGGGGGCGCAAGGCTTGCCGGCCTCCTCCCTTCTCCTGTGGGAGCGACGTAAGTCGCGATGAAGCCTTACCGGTGGCCCATCGCGACTTACGTCGCTCCCACAAGAGCAGCCCCAGCCCGCCTCCACCCACAGCTCAGGACTCGCCCTGCGCCGTCCGCGCGGTGCCGTGCAGTTGCACGCCATCGGCGTCGGTGATGCTGACCGACACCTCGATGCCGTGGCGGACGCTCTCGGTCACCACGCAGAAGTTCTCGAACTGGGCCAGGATGCGCTCCAGCGAGGCATGCGCCGTGCCGGCCTCCGCCAACTGGATATCGGCATGGATGTGGCCCACGCGCAGCCTGCCCTGCTCGTTGCGCACCAGTTCCGCCGTGGCGTGGGTCACCAGCTTGCCGGGCGTGTTCTTGAACTTGCGCAGCGCGAACAGCAGGCTGGCGGACAGGCAGTTGGCCACCGCCGACACCAGCAGCCGCGTCGGATTCGGACCCTCGCCCTTGCCCAGCGGCGGGGGTTCGTCGGCCATCAGGTCGGCGATGGTGGTGTCGTCGAAACGGATGCGGAAGCTGTAGTCCTCTTCCTGCTCCAGGGTGATGCGGATCGGTGCGTCGGTGCTCATCGCGTAGCCTCGTCGGGGGTGGGGGCAGCGGCGGGCACTTCGACCCACAGCCCGCCGCGCAGGTCGCCCACCACGAAACCGGTGGCCGCATCGTCAGGATAATGCGTCGCGATGGCCTCGCGGACCTGCGGGGCCAGCTGCATGCCATGGCAGGCCAGGCAGCCGGGCTCGGTGGCGATGCCGCGCATCACGCGCAACGCGACGCCCTCGGGAAGATCTTCGCGGATCACTGACACCTGCTCGGCGGCGGGCGCGCCCGCCAGGACGGCCTGCTGGAAAGCCTCCAGCGTGGCGAGCTGCCAACCTTCGGCGGCCTGTCCGGCGTTGCGGTGACGCCCGGGCAGCGCGACGCGGCCCAGGCGCACGCCGTGCTCGGCCATCACCGCGTCCGCGATGGCCGGCGCCTCGGCCTGGCAGACCTCGACGGCAGCGGTGGGTCCGCCGGTCTGCATCGCGGCCTGCAGGCGGCCGCGCAGGCGACCGCTGAAGGCCTGGGCCGCCGCCTTCGCGCGGTCGAGATCCGGATCGGCTGACGACAGGGGCGGCGGCGTATCGACCGCCCGCCCTGTAGCGGCGCCCCGGCCGCCGTCACCGGCTGTGGATGTGCAGGCGCCAGCGGCGCCCGCCAGACATGCCGCCCACAGCAGCCGACGGAGGTTTGGAGCACTCATGCGGCCGCCGGCTTGTGTGCGCGATGTTTCAGCCCGTAGTACAGCAGTGGAATCACCACCAGCGTCAGCACCGTGGACACCAGGATGCCGAAGATCAGCGAGATCGCCAGACCATTGAAGATGGGATCGTCCAGGATGAAGAACGCGCCCGCCATCGCGGCCAGTGCGGTCAGTGCGATCGGTTGCGCGCGCACCGCGCACGCATCGACGACCGCAGACTCCAGCGTCTGCCCGCGCTCGATCAGATGGTTGATGAAGTCCACCAGCAGGATCGAGTTGCGCACGATGATGCCCGCCAGCGCGATCATGCCGATCATGCTGGTGGCCGTGAACTGCGCGCCCAGCAGGGCATGGCCCGGCATCACGCCGATCACGGTCAACGGGATGGGCGCCATGATCACCAGCGGCACCACGTAGTTGCGGAAGTAGGCCACCACCAGCAGGTAGATCAACACCATGCCGGCCGCATAGGCGATGCCCATGTCGCGGAAGGTCTCGTAGGTGATCTGCCACTCGCCATCCCACTTGATGCCGAAGGCGGTGGTGTCGGGGGGCTGCCGGATGAAGAACTGCGCCACCTGCTGTCCGTCGATGGCGTTGTCGGCGATCTGGCCGACCAGGTCGAACATGCCGTACAGCGGACTGTCGACGGTCCCGCTCTCGTCGCCCATCACGTACACCACCGGCAGCAGGTCCTTGTGGTGGATGGCGCCATCCCACCATGTGGAGCGCGCCTGCACCAGTTCCGACAACGGCACCAGTTGGCCCTTGCCGCCGCGTACCCGCAGCGCCAGAACTCCGTCGAGCGAAGCCTGGTCGGCCACCGGCAGGCGCAGGCGGATGGGGCGCGGATACTTGGAGCCGCCATCGATCACATGGGTCGCGTCCAGCCCCGACAGGCCGGCGGCGATCGTCTCGGTGATCGCCGACTGCGGCACGCCAAGGCGCGCAGCGCGCAAACGGTCGATCACCAGTATGTCGCGGCGCGCATCGGCTTCCACGCTGGTATCCACGTCGACGATGCCGTCGGTGGCCAGGAATCGCTGCTCGAGCGCCCGCGCCACCTGCCGCTGACGGGCGTAGTCGGGCCCGTATACTTCGGCGACGATCGGCGACAGCACGGGCGGCCCCGGCGGCACTTCGACCACCTTGACCGACGCGCCGTGGCGACGGCCGATCGCGTCCACCTGCGGGCGCAGGGCGACGGCGATCTCGTGGCTCTTGCGGTCGCGGTCGTGGCGGTCCACGAGATTCACCTGCAGGTCGCCGACGTTCGCACCCTCGCGCAGGTAGTACTGCCGCACCAGTCCGTTGAAGTTGATCGGTGCTGCCGTGCCGGCATAGCCCTGGTAGTGCAGGACTTCCGGCGTACGGTCCAGCACGCCGGCCAGTTCGGCCAGCAGGGCGTTGGTGTCCTCCAGCGCGCGACCTTCGGGCAGATCGACCACGATCTGCAGTTCGGACTTGTTGTCGAACGGCAACATCTTCAGCACCACCAGCTTGAACATCGCCAGGCTGGCGGCCAGCGCCACCAGCACGACCATGGCGATGAACAACAGGCGCCGGCGCCGGGCACCCGCGCCGGCATCCAGGAACGGCGACATCACGCGTTCGAACAGGCGGTGCAAGCGCGCCGCCATCGTGCCTTCCGCATGCCCGTGGGCAGCGCCCTCATCCGCGTGCGCGACCGCATGCCGCTTGAGCAGCTTCAACGACAGCCACGGTGTAACCACCAGCGCGATCATCAGCGACAGCAGCATGCCGACCGACGCGTTGATCGGAATGGGCCGCATGTATGGTCCCATCAGGCCGCTGACGAAGGCCATGGGCATCAGCGCCGCGATCACGGTGAAGGTGGCCAGAATGGTCGGACCGCCCACTTCGTCCACTGCCGGCGGAATGGCCTCCGCCAGCGACTTGCCGCCCTGCGCCATGTGCCGGTGGATGTTCTCGACCACCACGATGGCATCATCCACCAGGATGCCGATGGAGAAGATCAGCGCAAACAGCGAGACGCGATTGAGGGTGAATCCCATCGCCCACGACGCAAACAGCGTGACCGCCAGCGTCAGCACCACCGCGCTGCCGATCACGATGGCCTCGCGGCGGCCCAGCGCGAACAGCACCAGCAGCACCACCGAGCCGGTGGCGAAGACCAGCTTCTTGATCAGCGTCTGCGCCTTGTCGCTGGCGGTGAGGCCATAGTCGCGCGTGGTCTCCACCTGGATGCCGTCGGGAATCACGGTGCCCCGCAAGGCCTCCACCCGCGCCAGCGCGGCGGAGGTGATGTCGGCCGCATTGCTGCCCGGCTTCTTGGCGATGGCCAGTGTCACCGCCGGGGCCATGCCAGTGGAGGGCCCGGCGCGTTTCGGCGGCACGCCGTGCCAGACATAACTCGAGGGCGCGTCAGCGGCATCGCTGACCGTCGCCACGTCTTCCAGCCGCACCGGCTGGCCACCCGCCACGCCCAGCACCAGGCCGGCCACGTCCGCGCGGTCGGCCAGGAACTGGCCGGACGTCACCTGCACCACCCCATCCGTACCGACGCGCTCGCCTGCCTGGCGCGCCAGGTTGGCAGCCTGCAGCGCTGAAGAAAGATCGTTTACCGCCAGGCCATGGCTGGTCAGGCGCGCCGCATCGAGCTGCACCATCACCGCACGCTCCGGCGCGCCGAGGGTGAACACGTCGCGTGTGCCGGGGATGCGCTTGAGTTCGGTTTCCAGCGTGTGGGCCACCTCCGCCAGGTCGCGTGCGCCACGCTGCGGATCGTCCGTCCACAGGGTCAGCGCCATCACCGGCACGTCGTCGATGCCTTTTGGCTTGACGATGGGCTGGCCCACACCGAGGTTCGCCGGCATCCAGTCCTGGTTCGAGAACACCTTGTCGTACAGGCGCACCAACGCGGGCTGTCGCTTGACCCCCACTTCGAACTCCACCGTCAGCACCGCCATGCCGGGCCGGCTGATCGAATACGTGTGTTTGATCTCCTCGATCTCGGACAGCTTCTGCTCCAGTGGATAGGTCACCATCTGCTCGACCTGGCGTGCATCCGCGCCCGGGAACGGCACGATGACGTTGGCCATGGTGACGTCGATCTGCGGCTCTTCCTCGCGCGGCGTGATCATCACCGCCACCAGCCCCAACAGCAGGCCAAGCAGCGCGAGGATGGGCGTCAGCGGATTGGCCTGGAAGCTGCGCGCGATGCGGCCGGAGATGCCCAGTCGCGGCGGTGACGTCAGCGGTGCCATGTCAGCGCTCCTTGCGCGCGGCGACCAGCGCCTGCTGCGCGGCCACCGGATCGGCGGCGACGGCGTCGCCGGGCTTGAGTCCCGAGATCACGTCGACATGCTCGGCAGCGACATCACCCAACCTGACCTGGCGCAGCGAAAGCCGGCCGTCGACGAGCACGTAGACGGCCGTCACCTCTCCGCGACGCACCAGCGCGCTGGCGGGCACGCGGGGGAACGCGGCGCCTTTCACCGCTGGAAACGCCACCTTGGCAGTAACCCCCGGTTGCGGCGGCGCATCGAGCGCGGGAAGTTGCACGCGTACGCGCACGGCATGGGTAGACGCGTCGGCCGCGGGAAAGACGGTGACGTCATCGGCCTCGATCTGTCGCCCACTGTCCAGGGTGACGGTGGCCACCGGGGCGGCGCGTATCGCCTCGGCTTCGGACTGGGGCACGGCGACGTCGATGCGCAACGCACCCGGTGCGAACACGGTCATCAGGGTCTGACCGACACCCACGCTCTCGCCAGGTTCGACATCGCGGGTGGCGACGATGCCCGCATAGGGCGCACGGATGGTGGTGTAGTCGGTCTGCTGGCCGGCATTCGCCAACTGGGCACGAGCGGCATCGCGCGCGGCGAGGGCCGAGTCGCGCGCCATCCGAGCCTGGTCCAGCTGGGCCCGGGAGACGAACTGGTCTTTCGCCAGGTCGGCGAAGCGCCGGTAGTTGGCATCCGCCTCGGTCGCGGATGCTTCGGCCGCGCGCACTTGGGCGCGGGCGGCGTCGACACCGGATTGCTGCTCGACCGCACTGAGCCGCACAAGCACATCGCCAGCGGCCACGAGATCGTTGACATCGCGCGACACGGCGATGACGCGCCCGTTCGTCTGCGCCGACAGCGTGGCCTGCCGCACGGCCTCCACCACGCCTTCCCAGGCGCGACCGTTCGCCGCGTCGGCGGCACGCACCTGGAAAGTCTGCAATCCGTCGATGCGTGCCGGAGGCGCGACGGGCTCTTCATGCACGCACGCGGCGAGCGTGACCACCAGCAGCAGCAGCGGCAACAACAGGCGCGACGACATCACGATGCGGCTCACGGCAGGCCTCGCGCTCACTTGAATGCGCAGCCGGCGCGCACGCCCAGCTTGCGGAAGACGATGGCCGCCGGACAGAAGCCGGTGACACTGGCCTGCAGCATGTTCACGCCGATGAAGACGGTGAACCACAGCCACAGCGGCGAAACGAAGTGGGCCAGCGCCAGGCTGGCGAGGGTCATCACGCCGGCGAAGGCGAGGACGGCACGGTCGAGGTTCATGGGGTGTTCTCCGGAAAGGTTTCGGGGGCGGGCATCAGCGGGTGCGCATGATGCCGAGCAGCTTGAGGACGTACTTCTCGTAGATCGGTTCGGTGTTGCCGGACTTCATCTTCATCAGGAAGTACTTCTCGAACGCGACCTTGGCCACGTGCACCCACTTGCCGACCTTGGCCCAGGTGACGTTGCGGGGCGGCATCTGCGGCAGTGCCACGAAGGCGGCGCCGGTGTCGCCCATGTCGGCCAGGCAGATCGCGTTCCAGGTGGCTTCGGCCGTGGCGGGCGTACCGGCCAGTTCGGCCTGGATGTTGTGCGCCACGGCGGTCACCATGGACTCGATCATGAAGCCGGTCTTCGGCGCGCCCGTCGGCACGGGCGTAGCCTCCACCGGCGGGATGGCAACGCACACGCCGAGCGAGAAAATGTTGGGATAGGCGGGGTTGCGCTGGTGCTTGTCGATCAGGATGAAGCCGCGCGGATTGCACAGCCCCTCGCACTGGCGCACGGCCGGCACGCCGGTGAACGCAGGCAGCACCATCGAATACGTGAACGGCAGCGTATGCGCCTTCTTCGGCTGGCCGGCGTCGTTCATTTCGGACACGTCCATCTCGCCGTCGCGCACCGCCGTGATCTTCGCGTTGGTGATCCACCGGATGTGGCGTTGGCGGAATTCCGATTCCATCAGGCCTTTGGAGTCGCCGACACCTCCAAGACCCATGTGTCCGACGTACGGTTCCGGGCTCACGTAGGTGATCGGCACCTTGTCGCGCAGCTTGCGCTTGCGCAGGTCGCTGTCGAGGATCATCGCGAATTCGTACGCCGGACCGAAGCAGCTGGCCATCGGCGCGGCGCCCACGACGACCGGGCCCGGATTTTCGAGGAACGCCTGGTACGCGTGCCACGCAGTGGTCGCATGAGGCGTGGTGCAGATCGACTGGGTGAAGCCACCTTCGGGCCCCAGGCCCGGCACCTCATCGAAGGCCAACCGCGGCCCCGTCGCGATCACCAGATAGTCGTAATCGACGTAGCGCCCGTCGCGCAGCAGCACGCGGTTGTCGCCCGGTTCGACCCTCTCGGCGCCGGCGCCCTCGAACGCTATCTTCTTCTTCGCCAGATAGCGGGCGACCGGCATCTCGACATCGGACGGCTTGCGCCAGCCCACGGCGACCCAGGGATTGGACGGCGTGAACGAGAAACGATCGCCCTCGCCGATCACGGTGATCTCCGGGCCCTGGCCAAGCGTGCCGCGCAGTTCGTACGCGGCACTCATGCCGCCGATGCCTGCACCCAGTACGACGATGCGTGCCATGTCTTCCCCTCCAGGTCGGATGGCGCCCCCGGCGGGAATGCCGGTCGACTTGCAATTCAAATTAGCATTTACTAATATTAGAGTCAACTAATGTATTGGAGACACCCATGGCACGCTCCGTCCAGGATCTGGTCGCCGAGGCTCGTGGCCGCATCGAAGAGATCGCGCCCGACCAACTCGCCGTTGACGAACACAGCATCGTGATCGATGTACGCGAGCCCGCGGAGTACGCGCAGGGCCACCTGCCTGGCGCCATCAACCTGCCCCGCGGTGTGCTGGAGTTCCAGATCCACGCACATCCGGCGATGGCCTGCGCCACCAGCGAGGCACTGGCTGCCCCCGATCGCGACGTGGTGCTCTATTGCCTGACCGGAGGCCGCTCCGCGCTTGCGGCCGACAGCCTGCAGGCGCTCGGCTTTTCGCATGTCCGCTCGCTTGCCGGCGGCCTCACCGCATGGCGCAATGGAGGCCTGCCCCTGACCACGGAGTCCGCATGACCGGCAACCCTCCCACGCCCACGTTCGACATCGCCGCCATGCAGGCGCATGCGGGCGACGCCGCGCAACTGCTCAAGGCGCTCGCCAACGAGAAGCGCCTGCAGATCCTGTGCCTGCTGGCTTCGGGCGAGCGCTCGGTGGGCGAGATAAACGCCCTGCTCGACCTGAGCCAGTCGGCGCTGTCGCAGCACTTGGCCGTGCTGCGCGAAGAAAGTCTGGTGCAGGCACGACGCGAGGCGCAGAACGTGATCTATACGCTGATGCCGGGACCGGCGGCAGAGGTCATGCAGACGCTCCATGGCATTTATTGCGCCCCCGCCGTGTCGCCGCGCAAGGGTGCAAGGATATCCCGATGATCGCGCTGCTCAAGGCCCTGTTCGGCGTTGGAGCCCCGCAGGTTTCGCCGCGTGATGCCGTGCAACGGATGAACCAGGGCGCGGCGCTCGTTGACGTGCGCGAAGCGGGCGAGTTCGCCGCGGGGCATGTGCGGGGCGCGTACCACATCCCGCTCGGCGACCTGCGAGCCGGCGGCCCCGCGCTGCTGGACGCCCACCTTCCGGCCGCCACGACCGAGATCCTGCTGATCTGCCAGAGCGGCATGCGGTCGCGTCTTGCGCAGTCGGGCCTGGTGGGCAAGGACGCACGCACCTATCTGAACATCGCCGGCGGCATGTCCGCGTGGCGCGCCGAAGGCCCGCCGGTATCCCAGCAAGGCTGACCCTCCGCTATCGAGAATCCCATGTCCAGTGCAGATCGCTACCAGGAGCTGACCACGCGCATCAACCGCGACCTCGCTCCCTTCCGCACAGCCGCACCCGCGGTGATGCAGGGCTTCGGCGCCATGGCGCGTGGCGCGATGGCCGCCGGTGCGCTGGATGAGAAGACCAAGGAACTGATCGCCATGGCCATCGGCGTGGCGTCGCGCTGCGATGGCTGCCTCGGCTTCCACGCCAAGGCGCTCGTACGGCTGGGCGCCACGCCGGAGGAGTTCCACGAAATGTTGGGCGTCGCCGTCTATATGGGCGGTGGTCCCTCGCTGATGTACGCCGCGCACGCGCTGGAAGCCTTCGAGGAGTTCTCCGCGAGGGCCACCTGATCGCGCTTGGCCGCATGCCATGCGACTGCGATCATGGGCGCTGCCGCCCACCCGGCCCAAATCCAGGAGCGACGCAATGACCCGTCCCCGTGTGCATGCGCAATTCGACGAGGCGACCAACACCATCACCTACGTGGTCTGGGACCCGGCCACGCGCCACGCCGCGATCATCGATCCGGTGCTGGATTACGACCACCGCTCCGGCCGCGCCTCGCACCGCGCGGCGGACACCCTGCTCGGTTTCATCGCCGATCACGACCTGACGGTGCACTGGATCCTGGAAACGCACGCGCACGCCGACCATCTCAGCGCGGCGCCGTACCTGAAGGAGAAGACCGGCGCCCCGGTCGGCATCGGCGAACACATTACCGAGGTGCAGCGCACGTTCGCGCCGGTGTTCGGACTGGATGATGTCAGTGGCGATGGCCGCGAGTTCGACCACCTATTCCGCGATGGCGAGACGTTCCCGCTCGGTGAGCTGCAGGTCGAGGTGATCCACACCCCCGGCCACACGCCGGCCTGCGTGTCCTATCGGATCGGCGATGCGGTGTTCGTCGGCGACACGCTGTTCATGCCCGACTACGGCACCGCGCGCGCGGACTTCCCCGGCGGTGATGCGCGCACGCTGTACCGTTCGATCCAGAAACTGCTGGCGCTGCCGCCGCAGACCACGTTGTACCTGTGCCACGACTACAAGGCGCCGGGGCGCGACCACTACGCCTGGCAAACCACGGTGGCCGACGAGAAGGCCGGCAACGTGCACGTCGGTGGCGAGGTGGACGAAGACAGCTTCGTCGCCATGCGCGAAGCGCGCGATGCGACGCTGCCGGCACCGACGCTGCTGCTGCCGTCACTGCAGGTCAACATCCGCGCCGGCCATCTGCCGGCGCCGGAGGACAACGGGCGACGCTATCTGAAAATTCCGCTCGAGCTCTGACCGCCGTCATCCGCCCGGCGCGGGCGATGCGGGGTGGGCGGCGACACCGCTCCCGCAGTCGGCGCCCAGCAGGCGCGACTGTTTCAGCCAGGCGGGATCGGGGTAGTAGGCGAACAGGAACGAGCCGCCACGGATGCTGTCGATCAGCGGCTTGGCCACAGCCGTACCGACCGCCGGACAACCCAGGCTGCGGCCGAGGCGCCCTTGCGCGCGCACCAGCGCATCGCTGACGTAGGGCGCACCGTGGATGACGATGGCGCGCTCGCGCGCCTTGTCGTTGAATCCGGGTTCCAGCCCCTGCAGGCGCAGCGAGTAACCGTTCGCGCCGCTGTACGACTCTTGCGTGACGAACGCCCCCAGGCTGGACATGTAGCTGCCGGTGACGTTGGAGAAACGCGTGGCGAGGTTCTCGCCGGTGTTGCGCCCGTGCGCGACGCGTTCCTCGAACAGCAGGCGGGCGGCCTCCAGGTCGAACACCCAC
Organism: Pseudoxanthomonas sp. LH2527; assembly: GCF_022539275.1. Classification (NCBI taxonomy): domain Bacteria; kingdom Pseudomonadati; phylum Pseudomonadota; class Gammaproteobacteria; order Lysobacterales; family Lysobacteraceae; genus Pseudoxanthomonas; species Pseudoxanthomonas sp. LH2527. The sequence goes on from NZ_JAKZBW010000022.1 coordinate 47,819, forward strand.
AGGCGCGGCTGGGTGGATGGCCGTGAATAGTCGATCACGCTGAGCCGGCGCATCGGCACGGGCTCGCCGCGCCGGATCGAGCACGTCATCGCGTGCGCCGCCATCGACAGCACCTCGCGGTCGAGCGATGGCGCCGCACGGTGCAGCCGCTCGACCAGGCGCTCGGGGGACGCGACGGCGGTTGAGCCGGCGTACGCAGCGCCGGCCTGCGAGAGGGCCGTCGCGGCGATGCAAAGCGAAAGCAGGAAGGGGAATCGGTTCATGCGGAGGCCCAGAGATCGGTGAATGGCGCCAGCGTCCCGATTCCGTCCGCAAGGCTCAGCGCGATACCGGGGTGGGGCTGGCTTCGTCCGATTCCAAGACCGGCACGGACGGCTGGTCATCCGGCGTTGCGCGTACGCCCGGCAGGTCGGACAGCAGCACGGTGGTACCGGGCTTCAGCACGCCGTACAGGCGACGCGCGAAATCCTGCGGGATCCAGAACGAATCCCCCAGCGAGCGCAGCGGCGGCATCGGCGCGCCCTCCTCGCCCAGCACGCGATGCGCGACCCAGCGATGCTCCTTCTGCCGGGGGTCGAGCAGGCTGGGGATGTCCTCCATCTCGGTCGTCATCACCAGCAGCACGGTGCCGTTGAGCGCGAAGTCGCGCACCATCTGCAGCGGCGCCGCGCCGATCAGCACCCCGTTGCGCAGCACCGAGACGCGCTGGTCGTACAGGCTGACCAGGATGCTGACCGGACCCTCGGGCGAGGCGGCCTCGTTCCAGTACACCTCGTAGGTTGACAGGTCAGGATGCGCCGCCTGCCCGCCCGACGTGACCGGCGCCAGCACGGCCGGATGCACCAGGCTGGCCGGCGATGCCTTGGCATTGGCCACCACCACCGAATCGCCGAAGCGGGTGATGCCGAACAGCTTCTCGGCGAACGCCTGCGGCAGGCGCACGCAGCCGTGCGATGCCGGATAGCCCGGCAGGTGACCGCCATGCAGGGCGATGCCGTCCCAGGTCAACCGCTGCATGTAGGGCATCGGCGCGTTGTTGTAGAGGTTGGAGCGGTGGTCCTTGTTCTTCTGCAGGATGGTGAACACGCCGGTCGGCGTGTCCTTGCCCGCCTTGCCCGAACTGATGGTCGACACGCCGATGGCGATGCCGTTGCGGTACACGTAGGCGCGCTGCTCATCCAGGCTGACCACCAGCACCACCGGACCCTCGGGCGCGATCTGCGGATACCACAGGAACTCGCCCGGCTTCAGCGCGCGGACATCGGCCTGCGGCACGGCGGATTGCGCGTGCGTGGCGAACGGGGCTGCGGCGGTGATCAGTGCGGCGAGCAGGAGGGCGGGCAGCAGGATGTGCTTCATGGGCAAGAGCTTATCGCAGGCGAGTCATGCATCGAGGATGGCGAAAGCCATCCTGTAGGAGCGACGTCAGTCGCGACCGCGCCCCGATGGCGGTACCCCTGTAGGAATAGGAACGCGCCGCAGCCAGCCCGGAAGGAGAACCACCGGCTTTCCTCGTAGAGGGTGGGCGTGCGGTCGCGACTGACGTCGCTCCTACAGGGGGCGCCTGCAGCCGGACTACGCCAACAGGCGCTCGCGCAAGGCGTCGTAGTCGGCGGGGATCGGGTCGGCGTGCGCGGGACGGGCCAGCAGGGCGGCCAGGGCCGGCGGTACGTCGACCGCGCGCCCGACCAGCGGCTCCACCACGCTCTCGAACTTGGCCGGATGCGCGGTGGCCGCCACCGCCCAATGGCCGCGCTCGCCCTGGGCGCGCAGGTTTTCCAGCACCTTCACGGCGGTCGCCGTGTGCGGGCAATGCACTTCGCCATGGTCGCGGAAGCGGCGCGCGATGACCTCGCGGATGCTCGCGTCGTCAACGCGCGTGGCGGTGAACGCCGCACGCAGCGCCGCGTCGTCGCCCTGGTAGAACCAGCGCAGGCGCTCGAAGTTGCTGGGCGCGCCGACATCCATCGCGTTGGCAAGCGTCGCCACGCTGGCCGCCGGCGCGTAGTCGCCACCGGCGAAGAAGTCGGGCAGCACCTGGTTGGCGTTCGTCGCCAGCGCGATACGACCCAGCGGCACGCCCAGCGTGCGCGCCAGGATCGCCGCCAGCGCGTTGCCCAGGTTGCCGGTCGGGACAACGAGATTCAGCGTCTCGCCGGTCGCCGCGCGATGCGCCAGCGCCGCATGCGCGTAATAGCTCATCTGCGGCAGCAGCCGCCCCAGGCTGATGCTGTTGGCCGAACTCAGCGGCGCCTGCGCCTGCACGTCCGCGTCGTTGAGCGCGCGCTTCACCAGCGCCTGGCAGTCATCGAACGAGCCGGCCACGCGCAGCGCGGTGATGTTGTCGCCGAAGCAGCCCAACTGGTGCGCCTGCCGCGGCGAGACACGACCGTCCGGATACAGCACCACCACCCGCAGGCCGGGCTGGCGATGGAAGGCTGCGGCCACCGCTGCGCCGGTATCGCCTGACGTCGCCACCAGGATGGTCAGCGGCTTCGTTTCACTGCGGCGCAGGCGCGTCATCGCTCCGGCAAGAAAGCGCGCGCCGAAATCCTTGAAGGCCGCCGTGGGGCCATGGAACAGTTCCAGCACATGGTCGCCGGGCGTGCCCAGCGCCCGCAGCGGCGCCGGGAAGTCGAACGCCTCGCGACAGATCGCCGCCAGTTCGCCTTCCAGCGCATCGCCGGCGAAAAACGGCGCCAGCACGGTAGCCGCGGTGTCGGCGATGTCACGGCCGGGGACCAGGTCGCGGGCCGGCGGAAGCGCGTCGGGAACATACAGTCCACCATCGGGCGCCAGTCCGGCGGCGATGGCCTGGCTGAGCGTGGCAGCGGGGGCGGCGTTGCGGGTCGAAATGAAGTTCATGGTCTGCCGTGAAGATGGCGCCGCGCGCGAAGCACGGCGACCGAGATAAGGAAAGAATCAGTTGGCCGGCAGCAGTTCGGCGCCGGTCGCATTGATCGGCGACACCCAGGCCTGGCTGTCGAAACCGGCGGCCGCGAAGGCGGCCTGCACGACGGGCGCCGCCGCTTCCGCCTCAGCGCGCGATTCGAACCAGGCGAACACGCTGGGGCCCGCACCGGAAATGCTGGCGCCCATCGCAGCGGCGTCCAGCGCGGCCTGCTTGGCGGCGGCGAAACCGACGATCAGCGGCGCGCGACGCGGTTCCACCAGCACATCGCGCAGGCCTTCGCGCACCAGCGCGGCATCGCCGGCATGGCAGCCGGCCAGCACCAGCGCCAGGTTAGCGCTCTGCGCCACGAAGTCCTTCAGTTCGTACGCGCCCTGCAACGCCGCGCGCGCACGACGGGTTTCCAGGACCGCCTCCGGGTGCACCAACAGGCTGTGCCAGTGTTCCGGCACCGGCACGCGCACCAGCCGGTCCGCGGTGGACAGCACCAGCCCGCCCAGCAGCATCGGGCCGAGGTTGTCGCCGTGCTTGCCGCCGCTGGCGACGGCTTCGCCGACCAGCGCATACGGATACAGGGCCGCGTGCGTCAGCGGCACCTCCAGCAATGCATTGGCCGCGACCAGGGCGGCCACGCACGACGCGGCAGAACCGCCCATGCCGGAACCGAGCGGGATGCCCTTGTCGATCTCCACCTCGAACCCGAACGGCAGCGCCAACGCGTCGCGCAACGCGATCAGGGCCGCCCCCGCCGTGTTGCCCGGCGCGTCCAGCGGCAGGTCGACGGTGGCACCACGGATCGCCGCGATGCGCACCTCCGGCGCATCGATGCGGCGCACCGTCACCGTGTCGCCAACGCCTTCGATCACATGGCCCAGGATGTCGAACCCCACGCCCACGTTGCCCACCGATGCCGGCGAGAACGCCGTCGCCTGCGTCCTCATGCGGCGGAACTCCTCGTTCGCCCGGTGTAATGGTGAAAAGCGGGTAGACACGGATCGACACGGATACAGGCGGATGAACGCGCCATCGCGAAAGTAGCGGGCACGAAGGCACCCGGCACATCTTTCACACCGGTCGCACCGCTTTCATCTGCCTTTATCCGCTTTGATCCGTGTCGCAAAGCGCTACTCCCCTGGTTCACAGCTTCGCCCCCTGCCCCGCCGCCACCCGCAGCACATCGGCGAACACGCCGGCGGCGGTGACTTCCGGGCCTGCGCCCGGGCCCTGCACGATCAGCGGATTGTCGCAGTAACGACGGGTGGTGAACTGCACGATGTTGTCGGTCAGGCGCAGGTTGCCGAACGCATGCGCCGCCGGCAGTTCGACCAGTCCCACGCTCGCGCGGCCTTCCGCATCCAGTCGTGCGACGTAGCGCAAAACCTTGCCTGCCGCGCGTGCTTTCGCAAGGCGCGCGTCGAAGTCGGCATCCACTTCCGTCAGCCGGGCCATGAAGTCGTCGACGCTGGCCTGCCGCAGTGTCTCCGGCACCAGGCTCTCGACCTGCACGTCTTCCAGCGCCAGCTCACGGCCGGCCTCGCGCGCCAGGATCACCAGCTTGCGCGCCACGTCGGTGCCGGACAGGTCGTCGCGCGGGTCGGGTTCGGTATAGCCCAGGCCGCGTGCTTCGGTGACCAGCTGCGAGAACGGCACGCTGCCATCGAAGCGGTTGAACAGCCAGGCCAGCGTGCCGGAGAAGATGCCTTCCACCGACAGCACGGCATCGCCGGTATCGAGCAGATCGCGCAGCGTGGAGATCACCGGCAGGCCGGCGCCGACCGTGGCTTCGTAACGGAACCGCGCACCGCTGGCCGCGGCGGCCTCGCGGATGGCGTGGTAGCGCGGCAGCGGGCCGGCGCCGGCCTGCTTGTTCGGCGTGATCACGTGGATGCCGGCCGCCAGCCATTCGGCGTAACGGTCCGCGACCAGCGGGCTGGCGCTGCAGTCCACGATCACCGCGTGCGGCATGTGCGCCGACAGCAGGTGCTGGGTGAAGCGCTCCAGATCGGCCGGCTGCGGGCTGGCATCGAAGCGCGCGCGCCAGTCGGCGCCGATGCTGCGCTCGTCCAGCAGCATGCGCCTGCTGGAGGCGATCGCGCGCAGGCGCAGGTCGAGGTTGGCCTTGCCCAGCAGCTGCGGCTGCGCGGCGCGCAACTGCTCGATCAATGCCGCGCCGACATTGCCTGGGCCGATCACGCCCACCGCGAAGGTCTGCGGCGACAGCCAGAAACCGGCGTGCGCGGCGCGCAGGGCCTTGGTCGCATCGGCACTGTCGATCGCGACGGAGATATTGCGCTCGGACGAGCCCTGCGCGATCGCCAGGATATTGACCTGCGCGCGGCCCAGCGCACCGAACAGGCGCGCCGACACGCCCGGCGTGCCGGCCATGCCATCGCCGACCGCGGCCAGCACGCTGACACCGTCGCGGCGCTGCACGCGCTGGATCTGGCGGGTGTCGAGTTCGTGCGCGAACGCATCGAGCAGCGCCGCCTGCCCCTTGGCCGCCTCGCTGGCCCTGACCACGCAGCAGATCGAATGCTCCGACGAACCCTGCGAGATCATCACCACCGACACATGCGCGTTGCGCAAGGCGGCGAAGACACGTTCGGCGGTGCCGGGCACGCCGATCAGACCGGTGCCTTCCAGGTTGAGCAGCGCCAAGTCGGCGCTCAGCGTCAGTCCTTTCACGGGGCCCACGGCGTCGCGCTCGGCGGTGATGCGCGTGCCCGGATGTTCGGGATGAAAGGTGTTGCGGATGATGATGGGCAGGCCACGTTCCATCGCCGGCGACATGGTCTGCGGGTGCACGACCTTGGCGCCGAAGTAGGCCAGCTCGCAGGCCTCGTCGTAGCTCAGCGCGCCGAGCTGCACCGCTTCTGGCACCACCCGCGGGTCCGCCGACAGCACGCCGTCCACGTCGGTCCAGATATGCAGTTCGGCGGCGTCGTACAGCGCGGCGAAGATCGCCCCGGAGTAATCGCTGCCGTTGCGGCCCAGGGTGGTGAAGCGGCCTTCGCGATCGCGTGCGACGAAGCCGGTGACCACCACGCGGCGCTGCGGGTGCGTGGCCTGCCACGCCGCCAGCCGTTGCGCGCTGGTCTCCCAGTCGACCACCACGCCGAGTTCGCCATGGTCGACGCGCAGCACCTCGCGCGCATCCAGCACGGCACACTCTTCGCCCTGCAACGACAGGTACTCGCCCAGCAGGCGCGCCGAACAGACTTCGCCCAGTCCCTGCACGCGCTGCAGGACCAGTTCCGGCAGGCCACCGATGACGATGAGCGCGTTGAGGATCTCCTCCAGCCGCTTGAAACGCTCGTCCACCCACTCGATCACCGGCCCCGCCGCCTCGCCCAGCAACGCCACCGCCGCGCCGCGATGGCGGGCGCGCAACGCGTGCCAGCTCTCGTGCCACTCGGGACGGTTGGCGGCGGCCAGTTCGCACAGTTCGATCAGCGCGTCGGTGACGCCCTTCATCGCCGACACCACGGTGACCTGCACGTCCTCGTCGCGCGCCAGCAGCAGCTGCGCCACGTGGCGGTAGCGTTCGGCATCGGCAACGGAGGTGCCGCCGAACTTGTGGACGACGGTGCGCGGTTTGGGTTGTTCGACTTCGGCGTTGCGGGACGACATGGGTCAGGAACCTCGGGTAGGAGGCCCGGCACGGCATCAGGAAGTGGGGTGGCCCTGCATCCTGATCCGGGTGCGGGGCCGTGGTCTGCGTTTACGCGAACACAACCAGCCGCACCCGACGAGTCAGGGTGGTAATGGTGGTGGTAATGACGTTGCATCCTTCGCCGGCACGCGCCATCGCCGGCGACGGGGCCGGCAGGGGAAGCGTTGCGTGCGGGAAAGGGGAGCGCATGGCGGAAGAAAAACACGCCACCCCGGGGGGCTGTCAAGCGCTGCGTCGCAACAATGCCAATGATTTCAGATGGATGCATCTGAAACCAATGACACACGCTACAGCGTGCGCGTCATGAAGACGCTGTTCGGGTCTTCCACGTAATCGCCGAAAGGCGCGCAGGCGACGAAACCGGCGCGCGTGTAGAGGGCACGAGCCGGCGCGAAGTACGCCATCGATCCGGTCTCCAGGCTCAGCCGTCGGTAACCGCGGTGACGCGCTTCGTCGAGGATGTGGTCGAGCATCCGTGCCGCCACGCCACGACGCAGATGGGTCTGCGCCGTGCGCATCGACTTCACTTCGCCATGGCCCGCATCCAACCGGCGCAGCGCACCGCAACCGGCGAGCGCTTCCCCGTCCCATGCCGCCCAGAAGCTGATGTCGTTCCCGCGCAGCGCGTCGAGATCCAGCGCATGCACGCTTTCCGGCGGTGACGTGCGATGCATCCAGTCCAGGTGCTCCTGCAGCAGCGCGATGACAGCGGGATGACGCAGGTCGTCAAGACGGATGTCCATGCGGTGCGAGTAGATGGGGAGCTCGTTCCACAGTGCCATGCCAAAGGCTGGCGGGCTATGGCGGACGGCCGGACGCGTCGTACCTGGCGACACTTCGTGCGAGAATCGCCGCCGATGGCCCCGTAGCTCAGCTGGATAGAGCGGTCCCCTCCTAAGGGACAGGTCGTGCGTTCGAATCGCGCCGGGGTCACCATCCTTCCTTGCACGCCGGTGCAACGGCATCGCAGCGACCCACTCGGCGAATCGCCGAATGCCACCACCGTGAGTCGGCGAACCGAACAAACCCCGGCAGCGGATCAACGGCCGCGCGCGCAAGCGCCTGTTGCGCAAGAACCTCTGCAAAAACACGGAGTTACGCCCGGCCCGCGGACGTCGCTCTGATAGAATCGTGCCCCCTGCGACGCCGCGGTTTGCGCCGGCGTCCTCCGCAATTCGATCCCCTGGAGCTTCCATGTCTGCTGACCTCCTCAAGGCCCTCGGCCTCGCCACCACCAACTCGGGTACCTATCTGGGTAGCGGCGAGTGGTCCACCACCACCGATGCCGGCCTGCTGCAGTCGATCAACCCGACCACCAACGAGGTGATCGCCGAAGTGCACGCCAGCAGCCAGGCCGATTACGAGAAGGTCGTCGCCCGTGCGCAGGCCGCGTTCAAGGTCTGGCGCACCACGCCCGCCCCGCGTCGTGGCGAAGCGATCCGCCTGTGCGGCGACGCACTGCGCAAGCACAAGGACGCGCTGGGCTCGCTGGTCGCGCTGGAAATGGGCAAGAGCAAGCCGGAAGGCGACGGCGAAGTGCAGGAGATGATCGACATCGCCGACTTCGCCGTGGGCCAGAGCCGCATGCTCTACGGCTACACCATGCACTCCGAGCGCCCGGGCCACCGCATGTACGAGCAGTACCAGCCGCTCGGCCTGGTCGGCATCATCAGCGCGTTCAACTTCCCGGTCGCGGTGTGGGCGTGGAACTCGTTCCTGGCCGGCATCTGCGGCGACATCTGCATCTGGAAGCCGTCCAACAAGACCCCGCTCACCGCCATCGCCAGCATGAAGATCTGCAACGAGGCGCTGAGGGAAGGCGGGTTCCCGGACATCTTCTTCCTCATCAACGATGCCGGCGTGGAACTGGCGCAGCAGTTCGTCGACGACAAGCGCATCCCGCTGATCAGCTTCACCGGCTCCACCCAGGTCGGCCGCACCGTCGGCGAGCGCGTCGCGCGCCGCATGGGCCGCAGCCTGCTGGAGCTGGGCGGCAACAACGCCATCATCCTGGACGAAACCGCCGACCTGAAGCTGGCCATCCCCGGCATCGTCTTCGGCGCCGTCGGCACCGCCGGCCAGCGCTGCACCACCACGCGCCGCCTGATCGTGCACGAATCCATCTACGACACCGTGCTGGCCACGCTGATCAAGGCGTACAAGCAGGTGGAAGGCAAGATCGGCGATCCGACCGACCCGGCCAACCTGATGGGCCCGCTCAACAGCCAGGGCGCCGTGCAGCAGTTCCTCGACTCCATCGCCAAGGCCAAGGCCAGCGGCGGCACCGTCGAGACCGGCGGCACCGCGATCGACCGCCCGGGCAACTTCGTGCTGCCGGCCATCGTCACCGGCCTGAAGAACTCGGACGAAGTGGTCCAGCACGAGACCTTCGCGCCGATCCTGTACGTGATGAAGTACAAGACCCTCGACGAAGCCATCGACATGCAGAACGCGGTGCCGCAGGGCCTGTCGTCGTCGATCTTCACCCAGAACCTGAAGGCGGCCGAGCAGTTCCTGTCGGCGGCGGGTAGCGACTGCGGCATCGCCAACGTCAACATCGGTACCAGCGGCGCCGAGATCGGCGGTGCGTTCGGTGGCGAGAAGGAAACCGGCGGCGGTCGCGAATCGGGCTCGGACGCATGGAAGGTCTACATGCGCCGGCAGACCAACACCATCAACTACTCCGACTCGCTGCCGCTGGCCCAGGGCATCAAGTTCGACCTCTGATCCGCGACGCAGCCGGCATGCCTGCATGCCGGCTGCCCCGGACGGGCCCGCATCTGGGATAATCGCGCCACCTTTCCGGGTGGCGCGTTTTTTTTGCCCGCCCGATCCCGCGCCATCGCCTCCCTGACCCCTGCACGGAGTTCCTGATGAACCAAGCCCGCACCACCAGCAGTCTCGCCATCGCCAGCCTCGTGTCCGGCATCCTGGGCTGGACGCTGATGCCCGTCATCGGCACGATCGTGGCCATCATCACCGGCCATATGGCGCGCGCCGAGATCCGCCGTAGCGCGGGCACGCTGGACGGCGACGGCATGGCCATCGGCGGACTGGTGCTGGGCTGGGTGTCGGCGCTGCTGTGGGTGGTCGGCATCGCGGTGATCTTCCTGTTCCTGGGCGGCATGGCCTGGCTGGCGACGTTGAACTGAGCCCGCGCGCGTCCATGTATTCGTTCGCCCGCCCCTTCCTCTTCGGCCTCGACGCCGAGACCGCCCATGGCATGGGCCTGAAGGCGCTCGACCTGGCCTACCGCACCGGCACCACGCCGCTGGTGGCGCGCCCCATCACGCCGATGCCCACCAAGGTCATGGGCCTGACGTTCCCCAATCCGGTGGGCCTGGCCGCCGGCATGGACAAGAACGGCGCGCACATCGATGCGCTGTTCGCGCTGGGCTTCGGCTTCGTCGAGATCGGCACGGTCACGCCCAGGCCGCAGGCCGGCAATCCGAAGCCGCGCATGTTCCGGCTGCCGCAGCACCAGGCCGTCATCAACCGCCTGGGCTTCAACAACGACGGTGTCGACGCGCTGATCCGCAACGTCGAGCGCGCACGCCGCGACCGCGGCCTGCTGGGCATCAACATCGGCAAGAACAAGGACACGGCCAACGAGCGCGCCGCGTCGGACTACCTGTACTGCCTGGAGCGCGTGTATCCGCTGGCGGACTACATCACCGTCAACATTTCCTCGCCCAACACCGCCGGCCTGCGCGAACTGCAGGAAGAACAGGCGCTGCGCCAGCTGATCGGCACCCTGCGCGAGGCGCAGGAAGACCTGGCCGCGCAGCACGGCAAGCGCGTGCCGATGCTGGTGAAGATCGCGCCCGACCTGTCCGACAGCGACATCGATGCGGTGGCCCGCGTGCTGGGCGACATGCAGGTGGATGGCGTCATCGCCACCAACACCACCGTCTCGCGGATCAGCGTGCAGGACCATCCCCACGCGCGCGAGACCGGCGGCCTGTCCGGCGCGCCGCTGATGGGCCAAGCCACGCTGGTGCTGCGCCGCCTGCGCACGCGCCTGCCGCACAGCATTCCGCTGATCGGCGTGGGCGGCATCCTGTCCGGCGCCGATGCGGTGGCGAAGATGTCGGCCGGCGCCTCGCTGGTGCAGTGCTACACCGGCCTGGTCTACCGCGGCCCCGAGCTGGTCCGCGAATGCGTGGAAGCCATCCGCCGCCGCCGCGAAGCGCGCAGCGGCGGTCCGGTAGCCCCGGAATGACCACGGGTTACCGCGTCACGGCGAACGCCTCGTTGCGCGAGCGCACCACCTTCGGCGTGCCGGCGCGGGCGCCGTGGCTGGTCGAGGTGGACGATGCCGCCGCGCTGGAGGAGGTCCTCGCCCTGCCGCAGGTGGCCGATGGCGACACGCTGGTGATCGGCGGTGGCAGCAACCTGCTGTTCGCCGGTGACGCGCCGGGCGCGGTCATCGCGATGGCCACGCAGGACCTGCGCGTGCTGTCGGATGATGGCGGACATGCCCTGGTGCGCGCGGACGCCGGCGTCGCCTGGCATCCGCTGGTGATGTGGACGCTGGAACAGGGTCTGTGCGGCCTGGAAAACCTGGCGCTGATTCCCGGCACCGCCGGCGCATCGCCGATCCAGAACATCGGTGCCTACGGCACCGAAGTAGGCGAGTTCATCCACGTGGTCGAAGCCTTCGACCGCCATGCCGGCACGCGCCTGCGGCTGGACCGCGATGCCTGCGCCTTCGCCTACCGCGACAGCGTGTTCAAGCACGCGCCCGACCGCTACCTGGTGACGGCGGTGGAGTTCCTGCTGCCGCGCACGGCCACGCTGCGGCTGGACTATGCGGGCATCCGCGACGAACTGGGCGCGATGGGCATCGCCGCGCCAACGGCACGCGATGTCGCCGACGCCGTGGTCCGCATCCGTCAGCGCAAGCTGCCCGATCCGGCGGTGGTCGGCAACGCGGGCAGCTTCTTCAAGAATCCGATCGTCTCGCAGGCGCAGGCCGATGCGCTGCTGGTGGACTACCCCACCCTGCCCGTCTTCCGCGGCGACGCCGCCCACAACCGCAAGCTGTCGGCGGCGTGGATGATCGAGGCCTGTGGCTGGAAAGGCCATCGCGAAGGCGATGCCGGCGTGTCCGCCGCGCACGCGCTGGTGCTGGTCAACCATGGGCTGGCGACCGGCGCGCAGCTGCTGGACCTGGCCAGGAAGATCGCCGCCTCGGTGCAGGCGCGCTTCGGCGTCGCCATCGAGCCGGAACCGAAACTCATCGGGGCGACCTGGTAGTCCTGGATGATGCCCACCGGCGCCCCTGACACCGCCCCCTCCCCCGTTCACGGAGGAGGGTTGGGGTGGAGGCAGACCAGAGCCCGTCTCCTGCTATCTGCGCGACCGAATCGAGCGCCGCGGCTTCTCGTGCCGGCGATGATCGGCGGTGCGCTCGACCTTCGCGGTGGCGCTCACCCCCATCCCAGCCTTCCCCCGCAGGCGGGGGAAGGGGCAGGTCCGGAACACTGATGCCGAACCTTCCCACCCACTATCGCGCTGCGGTGCTGATGCTGGGCAGCACCGTGCTGTTCGCGCTGATGGTGGTGGCGATCCGGTTGGCGTCGGCGACGCTGCACACGTTCGAGATCGCCTTCTTCCGCAACTTCTTCGGGCTGCTGGCGGCGGCACCGCTGATCCTGCGGCATGGTCCGGGCTTCCTGAAGACCACGCAGTTCCCGCGCTACCTGTTCCGCTGCGTCATCGGCATCTGCTCGATGCTGGCCGGCTTCTGGGCGATCGGTCACCTGCCGCTGGCGCAGGCGGTGTCGCTGTCGTACTCAACGCCGCTGTTCGTCACCCTCGCCGCCGCCGCGATGCTCAACGAGCAGGTACGCGCGCGCCGCTGGACGGCGGTGGCGCTGGGTTTCGTGGGCGTGCTGATCATCGTGCGGCCGGGCACGGCGCAGTTCACCGTCGACGCGATGATCGCGGTGCTGGCGGCGGTGATGAGCGCGCTGGTGGCGATCCAGATCAAGCAGCTCTCCAACACCGAACCGGCCGACCGCATCGTCATCTACACCACGCTGCTGTGGGTACCGATGTCGCTGGTGCCGGCGCTGGCGGTGTGGGAATGGCCGCAGGGCATCACCTGGGTATGGGTGATCGCGTCCGGCGTGCTGGGCACCGGCGGGCACATGCTGTGGACACGGGCGTTGAAGCTGGGCGAAGTGTCGGCGCTGACGCCGATCAGCTTCATGCAGCTGCCCGTGGTGGCCGTCTTCGGCTGGCTGCTGTTCGACGAGACGCTGGACCGGTGGATGCTGCTCGGCGCCGGCATCATCTTCGGCGCCAACGCCTACATCGCCCACCGCGAGGCGGTGCTGTCGCGGCGGTCGGCGTCGGACGCGCCGAGTTCGGGCGCCAAACCGGGCGAGTGATCGCCGCGCGGGCTCAACCTTCGCGGGTCTGCTTGCCCGGCCGCTTGCCCTCGCGGTAGCGCTTGGCGAACTCGGCGTCGGCATCCTCCAGCGTCTTCGGGTCCGCGGCGAGCAACGGCGCGATGTACTGGCGGTACAGCGGCTCCGCTTCGGCCGGCCGGCCCAGTTCCCGATAGGTGTCGATCAGGTTCCATGCGGCGGTGCGCGTCTCGACGTGGGTTTCGCCCAACGCGGTGCGGCGCAGGTCGAACAGGCGCTGGAACTCGGCCAGCGCTTCGGGCACGCGGCCCAGCATCCGCAGCGCTTCGGCGCGGATCACCATCGTGGCCTGCGCCTGCGGGTGCTTCGCGCCCAGCGTCTTCAGGGCCAGCGGTTGCACGTCGCCCAGCAAGCGCAGCGACGCTTCCGCCTGCCCTGCGTTGAGCAGCGTGCCGGCGTGGTTGACCAGAATGGACAGCGTGTCCGGATGGCCCGGGCCGAGCACGCGGGTGCGCGCGGTGATGACCTGCTCTTCCAGCGGCAGCGCGGCCGCGTAGTTCTTCTGCCGGGCGTGGGCGGTGGCCAGGTTGAGGCGCGTGCGGATGGTCTGCGGGTGGTCGCGGCCCAGCACCCGCTCGCGCGCGGCCAGCACGTCCTGCAGCAGGGGCAGCGCCTGCGCCACCGACGCCGCCTCGGCGCCGTCGATCATCATCGTCGCCAGCGTGCTGCGCGCCTGCAGCGTGACCGGGTGTTCGCTGCCCAGCTTGCGCAGGTAGCGGTCGGTCAGATCACGTTGCAGGCTGATCGCCGAGGCCTTCTCGCGGTTCATGATGCGCAGCACCGCCAGGTTGCCCATCGCCGACAGCGTTTCCTCGTGGTCGGGGCCGAGCGTGGCGGTGCGCCGGGCGACGACCTGCTCCATGTTCGCGCGCGCCTCGGGCAGTTCGCCGAGATTGCGCTGCACGGCGGCCAGGTCGTTGGTGGCTTCCAGCGTGGCCGGGTCGTCCTCGCCGGCGCTGGCCAGCAGGCGCGCCTGCACGGCCTGCACCATGCCCTTCGCGCGCGGCCGGTCGCCGCGCGCCGAGATCACCTGCGCCTGCGCCAGTTCCAGCTTCACCCGCACGCGGTCGTTGTCCGGCAGCGCGAACGCGCGCGGCAGCGCCTTCTGCAGCACGGCCTCGGCCTGGTCCAGGTGCGCGCCTTCCAGCAGGGCCTGCACCTGGTCGTTCCTCGCGCGCAAGGTCGCCTGCGCGCCATCGCCGAGCACGCGGCCGCGGTAGTCGGCGACCTGGGCGAAATGCGCGGCCGCCTTGTCGTACAGGCCGATGGCGGCATACACGTGGCCGACCGATTCGCGCAGGCTGGCGGCGACATCGGGCTGGTCGGCGAAGTCGCGCGCGATCGCCTCTTCGGCGTTCGCCAGCAGCTGCTGGTCGACCAGGTCGCGCGCCAGGTCGCCGGTGCTGGTCTTGGCCAGGGTGGCGCCGAAGGCATCGGCCGCCGACGGATCGACGCTGCCGACCTGGCGCACCAGGCCTTCCGACAGGCCCACGCCCATGGTCTCGATGTCGATGCCCTCCAGCATCGACTGCTGGAACGCCGCCACCTTCTCCAGTTCCGCACTGCGCGCCTCGGCGACGCTGCGCTGCGCGCGTGCCTGCTGCAGGCCGTACAGCGACAGGCCCAGCCCGCCCAGCAACGCCAGCAAGGCAACGCCGGCGGCGATGGCGCCGGCGCGATGGCGCCGCACGAACTTGCGCCACGCATAGGCGCGGCCCGGCGGTGCCGCGGTCACCACGCGATCATCCAGATAGCGCTGCAGGTCGTCGGCCAGGGCGGCGACGGACCCGTAGCGGGCATCGCGGTCGTGCTGCATGGCCTTCAGCACGATCCAGTCCAGGTCGCCGCGCAGCCGGTCGCGCATGCGCGCCAGCGACAGGCCGCGTTCCTGTGCCATCTGCCGTGCCTGCTCCGCCGGCAGCGCGGCCAGGCGCGACGACGGCGCGACCGCCGTCGGCGTCTCGGCGGCCCAGGTTTCGCCCACCGCGTCCGGGCGCACGCCGCTCACCAGTTCGCACAGCACCACGCCCAGCGAATAGACATCGCTGCGGGTGTCCACCTGGGTGGCGTCGCCCTGCGCCTGCTCGGGGCTCATGTACTCGGGCGTGCCGGCGCGCTCCAGCGCGGCGTCGCCGGCCAGCGACGCCGCCATGGCGATGCCGAAGTCGATGATCTTGGGCGCCGGACGGCCGTCGAGCGTGTCGACCAGCAGGTTGCCGGGCTTGAGGTCGCGGTGCACCACGCCCTTGTGGTGCGCGTGCTGCACGCCTTCGCAGACACGGATGAACAACGCCACGCGCGCGTCCAGCGGCAGGCGCTGCTCGCGGCAGTAGTGGGTGATCGGGCTGCCGTCGATCAGCTCCATCGCGAAGAACGGATAGCCTTCTTCGGTGGTGCCGGCGTCGTAGATCTGGGCGATCGCCGGGTGGCGCATCTGCGCCAGCACCTGCCGCTCGACTTCAAACCAGGCCAGGTGGCGCGCCTGCAGGCGCTGCGCGCGCATCAGCTTGAGCGCCACCTCGCGGCGCACCGGTTCCAGCTGCGCGGCGCGATAGACCTCGCCCATGCCGCCGCGGCCCAGCAGGCCCTCGATGCGGTAACGCCCCAGCCGGGCACCGGGCGCGAGCGTGCCGTCCGCCGCCGTGGGCGCGTCCTGCAGGCGCGTAGCCAGGCTCTCGGTGGGTGCGAGGTCGTCGTAAGGTTGCGATGTCATGCCACTGTCCCCGTGCGCCCGGCCATGGTAGCGGAAGCGTGAGTTGACCGAGCGATCCGTTACACTCGGGCCCGCACCTGCCAGTCGCCTTCGCATGTCACGGGATTCCCACGACCCACCGACCACGCAACGGACCGTCCTGAGCGACGGCCCGCGGCCGGCCTCGCACCGGTCCGCGTGCGTGGTGGTGATCCATGGCGAAGGCCTGGGCCGGCGCGCCGACATCGACAGCGCCCGCGTGCGCGTGGGCCGTTCGCAGGAAGCCGACCTGCATATCCCGCACAACAGCGTCTCGCGCCTGCATTGCGAGATCTGGCGCGACGGCGACAGCTACCGCGTGCGCGACCTGGGCGCCACCAACGCCACCCGCGTCAACGATGCGCCGGTCAGCGAAGCCGCGCTCGTCGACGGCGACCACATCACGCTCGGCGAGTGCATCCTGAAGTTCATCAGCCACAGCAGCGTGGAAGCGCACTACCACGAGGAGATCTACCAGCTCGCCACCCACGATGCGCTGACCGAGATGTACAACCGGCGGCATTTCATCGAAACGGTGGAGAAGGAGATCGCCCGCGCCATGCGCCATCAGCGCGAACTGGCCATGTGCATCATCGACGTGGACCTGTTCAAGCCCATCAACGACCGCTACGGCCACATTTCCGGCGACCACGTGCTGAAGCAGATCGCGGCGCTGGTGCGCCGGCACGTGCGCAACGACGATGCCGCCGCGCGGATCGGCGGCGAGGAGTTCGCGGTGCTGCTGCCCGAATGCGGACCGGCGGCGGCCTACGGCTTCGCCGAGCGCCTGCGCGAGGCGGTGGAAGCGGTGGTGTTCCGGCCCGGTGGCGAAGCGCAGCACATCACCGTCAGCATCGGCATCGCCGCACTGACGCCCGAGCGCGACACCGTCAGCCGCATGATGGCCGCCGCCGACGCGGCGCTGTACCGCGCCAAGAGCGAAGGCCGCAACCGGGTGTGCATCGAGCACTAAGCCCGGGCGAGGGATTCACCCGCCGATGCGCTCCACCCCGTAGCCGGCGCTGCGCCAGGCATCGATGCCGCCACGCAGCGGCAGCACGTCGGCGAAGCCCGCCTCGCGCAACCGTGCCGCCATCCACGCGGCCGACACTTCATCGGGGCAGGCGCAGTAGATGACGACCTTGCCGTCGCGCGGGTACGTTGCCAGGATGCCGCCCAGTTCGGCTTCGTCGGCGAACACCGCTCCGGGAATCACGTAAGGATCCAGATCGCGGAAGCCTGGCGCACGGATGTCGAACAGCACGGGCGACCGGCCGGCCTGCAGCAGGCCCTCCAGTTCCGCCGGTTCGATCCGCGCCGATTCCAGCGAGGCGAGCAGCGTGCGCCGCCGCCACCAGCGCCAGCCCACGTAGGCCGCCAGCGCGACCGCGATCACCCCGCCCGCGCCGGTGCCGAGCTGCGAGAGCGTGTCGAGGACGGTTTCCACCTGCCTCGAAAACACCACGCCCAGGCCCAGGCCCACCATGGCCCACAACGCCGCGCCCAGTCCGTCGTAGCGGAGGAACGACGGCAGGCGCGCCTGCATGGCGCCGGCCAGCGGCACCGACACCATCGACAGGCCGGGAATGAACTTCGCCACCGACAGCACGCGGATGCCGAACCGGCCGTAGAAGCGCTCGGTGCGCTTCATGCAGGTGTCGCGCGACAGCGACAGCCGGCACAGCGACTGCATCGTGCGGTTGCCGTAGCGGCGGCCGGCGTAGAACCACACGCTGTCGCCGATCAGGCTGGCGAGTACCGACACCGCCAGCACGCCGAGCAGCGGTAGCCACATCGTCTCCGGCTGCATGGCCAGCCCGGCGCCGACCAGGATCAGCGTAGGCATCGCCGGCACCGGCAGGCCCAGCGACAACGCCAGCACGTTGGCGAAGACGATCAGCACGCCGTACTTGTCGACCACGTCCTGCATCGCGATCCCTGCCAGTGGATACCGCGCGGGGCGGCCAGCCGGCATGTTCGATCCTCCACTGGGCAACCGCAAGGCGCCGATCCGCAACGATCCGTTGCCCGGCCGCGATCGCGCACGCGCGTACCAGAACCGCGCATGGCTGCTGCAACGCAGGATCCTTGCGTGTACTTGTACCGCAGCGGGCGGCCAGGAAGGGGGGTATCGCGGCCAACACAGGGGCGCTGGCAGCCAAAGCCGCCGCCATCACGCCCGCTTAATGCCGCGCCGCCGCCGACACCCCACCATCCGCCCCTGTACGGTCGCCGCCCCCACGGGTGCCGCACGCCAAGGCAGTCCATCCCGTTGAACGTCCCGCCTGACTCTCGCCGGAGGATCCGATCATGGTTGCACCCGTACGACCCGCCCGCCTGCCGCTTGCCCTCGCCGCTGCGGCCCTCACGCTCGCCATCGCCGCCCCGCTGAAGGCCGAGGAAGGCGACTACAGTTTCTGGCAGACCCTGGTGAACCTGGTCTCGCCGCCGAAGGCCGACAACAAGGTCACCGCCGCGCAGCGCACCGGCAACTATCCGCTGCTATCCAATCCGTCCGGCTTCAGCGACGGCTTCCAGCCCGGCCGCTACGACGCGTGGCAGACCATCCAGCTGGCGCCTTCGACCGGTGCGGTGTGCGGCGACGGCTCGCCGTTCAAGTTCTTCGTCAATCGCGTGGCCGATACGCGCAACACCATCATCTACATGGAAGGCGGTGGCGCCTGCTGGGACTACGCCAGTTGCAGCGGCCAGAGCGGCATCCGTGGCGCGCGCAATCCCAACGGCATTCCCGACGACTACATGAGCCTGCTGAACCCGGGCGCCAGCCTGGTCAGTCCGTTCGTCACCCGGGTCAGTCCGTTCGAGTCGGTCAAGACCCAGGGCTGGAACATGGTCTACGTGCCCTACTGCACCGGCGATATCTACAGCGGCGACAAGGTGGCGGTGTACGACGACCCGAGCGGGCAGAACGCACCGCTGGTCTGGCACCACAACGGCACGCGCAACGTGCGCGCGGTGGTGAGCTGGCTGAAGGACAACCTGCCCCGGCCCACGCAGATGCTGTCCACCGGCTGCAGCGCTGGCGGCGCCGGCAGCCTGACCAGTTACCACCCGCTGCGCCGGGACATGGCGCCCACGCGCAGCTTCCTGATCGACGACTCCGGCCCGATCTTCCCCACGCCGAAGAACGGCAACCCGGTGGACTATCCGTCGCAGCCGCTGATGGCGCTGATCCGCAGCGCCTGGGGCCTGGACCAGCCGAACGGTCCGCTGCCCTACCTCGCCAGCGGCCTGCCGCAGTTCGACCTCAACGAACTCGGCAGCCTGTACCCCGCGCTGTCCAGCAAGTACGCCAGCGACCGCTTGGGCCATACGCACTTCTGGAAAGACCTCAACTATTCCTCATACTCCTACGAGCGCTTCTATCCCGACATCGCCAACGCACCGGACCAGGCGACCAAGGAAGCCCGCATCCACGCCCGCTGGAACACGGATACCGCGCGCCTGCGTGACCGCCTGAACGGCTTGAACAACGTCGGCGGCTACTTCCCGCAGTACCGCGCGCTCAACGAGAGCCACTGCACCACCATCGTCGACTTCAAGAATGCCGACGTGCAGGCGCAGAACCTGGAGCTGAAGCATTTCATCGACAGCGTGCTCGACGGCCAGGGCAAGGTGCTCGACGCCAGCGAGCAGGACGACCAGGCCGACAAGGCCAAGCCGTTCAACCTGCTGTACTGGCTGGTGGACCAGTTGCTGGGGTGATGTCCAGGTCCGGGACCGTCGTGCTTCGACGGTCCCGGCACACAGGGGGTTCTGCATGAAAAAACTGCTGACGCTGCTGGTGCCCTGCGTGGTTTTCGTCGCCGCCATCGTCTGGTGGACGCGCGACGACCCGGGCACGCCCGTCGCGCCGCCATCATCGGTTGAAGTCGCGGACGCCGTGGCGTCGCCCCTGGCGTCCCTGCACGCCACGCCACAGGCGCAGGAGCACCTCGAGCGCCAGCGCTTCGAGGCCGATGCGAAAGATTTCTTCGCGCGCTCCGCATCCTTGCGCGCGGTGGAACGCAGCGAACGCGCCGATGCGCTGACGCGCCAGATCGACAAGTACGAAGCGGCCGGCGGCCTGTCCGCAGGCGAAGCCGTGCTGCTGCGCACAGCGCTGGTCAAGGCGACGGTGGAAGATCCGGCGCAGCAGGCGGCCGAAGTCGCCGTCATCGCCGACCGCTATCGCGCCCACGCCGACGCCCGCATGGCCGCCTTCACCGCACAGCAGCGCAACGACCCCCGCTTCCAGGCCTACAAGGCGCGCGAAGCGCAGGTGGTGTCTGAAGTGATGGCCAGCACCTCGATCCCCGCCGGCCTCACCCGCGACCAGTACCTGCGCCAGCGGCTGCAGCAAGAGCGCGAGCGGGCCTACGCGCCCTAGAAACGGCTCGTTGTAGGAGCGACGTAAGTCGCGACCGCACGCCACCGGCATCACGATCGAGGCCACAAGCTCATTGATGCCGGATCGATCCTGATTCGCTGTGGCGACCAGGACTCACACTGCTCAGGTCGCGACTTACGTCGCTCCTACAACATCACTACGACCTACCTCACCTGCCAAGGCCGCTCCCGGATGCGGTACAGCACCAGGTACACGCCCGAGACCCACGCGATGCCTGCGGCAAAGCCGCCCAGGATGTCGGACGGGTAATGCACGCCCAGATAGATGCGCGATGCGCCGACCGTCAACGCGAACGCCGCGGCCAGCGCCACCGCCAGCCAGCGCCAGCGCGTGTGCCAGCACAGCAGCACCACCACCATCGCCAGCGTCGCCGAGCCCATCGCGTGGCCGCTGGGAAAGCTGAAGGTGTGCTCGGGGGCGATGGATTCCCACAGCGTGGGCCGGTCGCGCTGGAAGAACTGCTTGGTCGCCATGTTCAACAGCGCCGAACCCGCGAACGACACACCGGCGAAGGTGGCCTCGCGCCAGCGCCGTGCGATCAGCAGGCCGACCGTCAGGGCGATGTCGACGGGAACCACGCCCCATTGATAGCCGATTGCCGAAACGAGCACGAAGAACCGGTCCAGCGCCGGCCCGGCCATCGCGTGGGCCTGCCAGAGCAGCGCATCGTCGAAGTAGAAATCCTCGAGCTCGTGGACTTCGTCCGCCAGTTCGACGAACAGCCACAGCGGCGCCAGCAGGCACAGGAACAGCAGGACGAAGCGTCCGCCATGTTCGCGCAACAGGCCGGCGATGAAGCGCCGGCCGTTCGCCAGCGTGTCAACCGGCAGCACGCGCGTACTTGGCCTCGACGTAGTCGTCGATCAGCGCGACGAACTCGTGCGCGATGTTCTCGCCGCGCAGGGTGACCTTCTTCTCGCCATCGACGAACACCGGCGCCGCCGGCGCCTCGCCTGTGCCCGGCAGCGAGATGCCGATGTTGGCGTGGCGCGATTCGCCGGGGCCGTTGACCACGCAGCCCATCACCGCCAGCGTCATGTTCTCGGCGCCGGGATGGGTGACCTTCCACTCGGGCATCTTGCCGCGCACGTGTTCCTGCACCACCTTGGCCAGTTCCTGGAAGAACTCGGAGGTGGTGCGGCCGCAGCCCGGGCACGCGGTGACCATCGGCGTGAACGCGCGCAGGCCGGTGGTCTGCAGCAGTTCCTGCGCGACGATGACTTCCTGCGTGCGCGACTGGCCGGGTTCCGGCGTCAGCGAAATGCGGATGGTGTCGCCGATGCCTTCCTGCAGCAGCACCGCCAGCGCGGCGCTCGACGCCACGATGCCCTTGCTGCCGATGCCGGCTTCGGTCAGGCCCAGGTGCAGGGCGAAATCGGTGCGGCTGGCCATGTCGCGGTACACGGCGATCAGTTCCTGCACGCCGCTGACCTTGGCCGACAGCACGATGCGGTCGCGCGGCAATCCGAGTTCGACGGCACGCTCGCCCGAATCCACCGCCGAACGGATCAGCGCTTCGCGCAGCACGCGGCCGGCATCCCACGGGACCTCGCGCGTGTGGTTCTCGTCCATCAGCTGCGCGGCCAGCGCCTGGTCCAGCGAGCCCCAGTTGGCGCCGATGCGCACCGGCTTGCCGTAACGGATGGCGAACTCGATCAGCTGGGCGAACTGGGTGTCGCGCTTCTTGCCGAAGCCGACATTGCCCGGATTGATGCGGTACTTGGCCAGCGCCTCGGCGCAGGCCGGTTCGCCGGCCAGCAACTGGTGCCCGTTGTAGTGGAAATCGCCGATCAACGGCACCGACACGCCCATCATCTCCAGCTTGTCGCGGATGCGCGGGATGGCGGCGGCGGACTCGGGATTGTTGACGGTCAGGCGGACCATTTCCGAGCCGGCGCGCCAGAGCTCGGCCACCTGCTTGACGCTGCCCGCGATGTCGGCGGTGTCGGTGTTGGTCATCGACTGCACCACCACCGGACGGCCACCGCCGACGGTGGCGTTGCCGATCTGGACGGCTTGGGTGATGCGGCGCGGCCAGGGCGCGGCGTCGGTGGGGGGCGTGGGGCGGGTGACGGCGTCGTGCATGCCGGCATTGTAGCGTGGGACGGCCGGCCGGCCGGTCCCTCCCGGCCTGCGACGCCATGCCGCAGGCCCGGCCCGCGCGCTTGCACTAGCATGTCCGCATGCCGAACACGCTGCTGACCACCACGCCGTCGTTCCTGCGCACGCTGTGCAACCTGCGCTGGGTGGCCATCGTGGGCCAGGCGGTGACCGTGCTGGTGGCGCTGGGACCGCTGGGCATCGCCCTGCCCCGCTGGCCGCTGTGGGGCGGCATCGCCGCGCTGGCGCTGTTCAACGTGTACGCCACCTGGCGCAGCCATCGGCCCGGCGAAGAAACCCCGGCCGACGCCTTCGCGCACATGCTGGTGGACGTGGCCGTGCTGTCCTGGCTGGTCGCGTGGAGCGGCGGCATCGGCAACCCGTTCAGTTCCATGTTCCTGCTGCTGATCGCGGTGTCGGCGCTGGCGCTGCCGTTGCGCTGGGTGCTGGCCACCGGCGTGGCCTGCCTGCTCGGCTACGTGGTGACGGCGGTGTTCGGCCGCCCGCTGCCGCATCTGCACGGCAACAATTTCAACGTGCACCTGTGGGGCATGGCGGTGAACTTCGTGCTGTCGGCAGGCGTGGTGCTGTATTTCTCCACGCGGCTGGTGGCCGCGCTGCGGCTGCGCGAACAGGAACTGGCGCGCCTGCGCGAGCGCTTCGCGCGCAACGAGGGCATCGTCGCGCTGGCCACGCACGCTGCCGCCGTGGCGCACGAACTCAACACCCCGCTGGCGACGATGACGCTGCTGACCGAGGACATCCGCGAGCACGCCGCCGAGCCCGACATCCGCGAGGACGCCGGCACCATGCGCCAGCTGATCGACCTGTGCCGCGACCGCGTGCGCGCGCTGGCCGCCTCCGCCGACATGGGCCTGCACCAGCGGGTGGACCTGGACGACGTGGTGCAGCGCTGGCAGCTGATACGCCCGACCGTCGACCTGCAGCGCACCGGCGCGCTGCCGCCGTGGCTGGCGACCGACGCCTCCACCGGCCACCTGCTGCAGGCGCTGCTGAACAACGCTGCCGACGCCAGCCGCCAGGCCGGTTCGCAGCGCGTGGACCTGGACCTGCGCTGCGAGGACGACGAACTGGTGGGCACGGTGCGCGACTACGGCAACGGCTTCCACGAAGCCCTGCCCTTCCAGTCCGAGCAACTCTTCCGTACCAGCAAGCCCGACGGCATGGGCGTGGGCCTGGCGCTGTCGCATGCCACCATCGAGCGGCTGGGCGGACGCATGACCATGCGCGCCGTACCGCCGAAGGGCGTGCAGGTGCAGTTCCGCCTGCCGGTGGCGGCGCACGATGAAACTCCCTGATGAGAGGCAACCGATGAAAGGCCTGCTGGTCGACGACGACGAACTCTACGCGCGCACGCTGCAGCGCAGCCTGGCGCGCAAGGGCATCGAGACCGAGATCGCGCTGGACGCCGCCAGCGCGCTGGCGAAGGCGCGCGAGTACCGGCCCGACTTCGCCCTGGTCGACCTGAAACTGGGAGCCGACTCCGGCCTCACCCTGATCGAGCCGCTGCGCGCCCTGCGCGCCGACATGCAGATCCTGCTGGTCACCGGCTATGCGAGCGTGGCCACCGCGGTAGAGTCGATCAAGCGCGGCGCCGACGACTACCTGCCCAAGCCGGCGACGGTCCCGACCATCCTGCGTGCGCTGGGACTGGAAGCCCGGGCAGCGCCGGAAGAGACCAGCGCCGCCGACGACACCATGACCCCGCTGAGCCGGCTGGAGTGGGAACACATCCAGCAGGCGCTGGCGGAAACCGAAGGCAACATCTCCGCCGCCGCACGCCTGCTGGGCATGCATCGGCGCTCGCTGCAGCGCAAGCTGGCCAAGCGCCCGGGGCCGGAACGGCGCTGGATCGACGAGTAACCGTCAGCGCGACGGATCGCGGTCACGATCCGCCGTCGCCCCGATGCCCATGCCTGCGCCGGCACCCACGCCGGCCGCACCC